>SLPT01000063.1 GCA_007131845.1 Desulfobacteraceae bacterium
CCGCGGATTTTGACCAGTGGCCGTCCATGTCGAAGATGATCCTGTTTTTCTGCATGTTTTTCGGCGGATGCGCCGGTTCCACGGCCGGCGGCATGAAGATGCTGCGGCTTCTGTGCGCCATCAAATACTGCTACAAGGAGCTTTTCAATCTTCTCCACCCCCACGGGGTGTCATCTGTTAAAGTTGCCGGAAAGGTGGTATCCGATGACATCATGAGAAGCATCCTGGGATTTCTGGGCCTCTACGTTGCGTTGTTCGCTCTTTGCACCGTGGTGCTGGCCGGCATGGGGGTTGATTTCATTACCTCGCTTTCTGCCGTGGCCGCAACGATCGGGAATATCGGGCCCGGCCTCGGCGCGGTCGGTCCCGTGGAGAATTACGCGGGAATACCTTATTTCGGAAAATGGCTGCTTGCCTGGTGCATGCTCCTGGGCCGGCTTGAAATCTACACGGTAATTATTTTTCTGGTGCCGGAATTCTGGCGGAAATAATCAGTGTCCGAACGAAAACCAGGATTGTCAGAATCAGAGACGCTTTTTCTGCAGCCGGTTCCGGATAAGTATGGCCGCCAGATTCATTCCCAGGACCAGCGCCATCAGCGTCAGGGCCGTTCCGTACTGCAGCGGCCGCGTTTTTTCGATTTCCGTGCCGGCCGTGGCCAGTACGTAGATGTGGTAGGGCATGGCCATGACCTCATCAAAAATGGATGAGGGCATCTCCCGGGAAAAAAACACGGCCGCCGTGAACATGATGGGCGCGGTTTCCCCGGCCGCCCGGCTCATTCCAAGGATGAGCCCGGTGATCATTCCGGGCAGCGCCTCGGGAAAGACCACCCGGTAGATGGTCTGCCACCGGGTCGCTCCCAGGGCCAGCGAGGCCTCCCGGTTTGCCTGGGGAACCGCCCGCAGCGCCTCCTCGGACGACCCGATTACCAGCGGCAGTATGAACGCGCCCAGGGTCAGGGACCCGGCCAGGATACTTACCCCCATCTTGAGCCAGATCACGAAGAAAGCCAGGCCGAACAGACCGTATACCACGGACGGCACCCCGGCCAGGTTGACGATTCCCATCCGGACGATTCGAACCCACCGGCCGGAGCCTGCATACTCGTTGAGATAGATGGCCGTTCCAACGCCCAGGGGAAAGGCCACGGCAATGGATCCGATGGAAAGATACACCGTTCCCACGATGCACGGCCAGATGCCGCCCTCGGTCATGGATCTACGCGGCGCCTGGGTCAGAAACTCCCAACTGATGGCCGAAATCCCCTGCACGGCGATAAAGGCGAGGAACACGATAAGCGCGCAAACGTTGATGTACACCGCCGCCCGGATTACCGTGAAAGCGGCATGCTGGACGATTTTTCGTCTTTTTGTCCCGCTGAACTCCATATAAAAGCCTCCCCGTGCCGGTTACAGTGACGCCGCACCCACCTGCTTGTGCTTCTGTGCCAGGTGAGCCGCTATCATGTTGAACACAAAAGTAAAAACGAACAAAACCAAACCGATGGCAAACAGCGCATGGTAATGGTCGCTCCGGAACGGAGCGTTGCCCATTTCAGCCGCTATGTTTGCCGGCATGGGCCGGACCGGATCGAATATGGACTCCGGTATGATGGCCGCACCCCCGGCCACCATCAACACCACCATGGTCTCCCCGATCGCCCGGGAAATCCCCAGGATCACGGCTGTTGATATCCCCGTAAGAGATGCCGGCAGAATTACCCGTGCGATGGTTTCCCAATGGGTAGCCCCCAGCGCCATGGAGCCTTCCTTCATGTGCGCCGGAACCCCGTATATGGCATCTTCAGAAATGCTGGCAATGGTCGGAACCGCCATGAATGCCAGCATGACCGACGCATTGAACAAATTGAGACCGGTTGTAAGCCCGAAGGTTTCCTGGAGAAACGGGGCCACCACGATCATACCGAAAAACCCGATTACCACCGTGGGCAGTCCTTCGATCAGTTCGATGGTCGGCTTGATAACGGCCCGGACCTTTGGATGGGCGATTTCGGCAAGATATATTGCGCTGCCGATCCCCAAAGGAATGGCTAAGAGCGAAGACAGAACCACCACGGAAGCCGAGCCCGCGATCAACGCCAGAATACCGAAGTCCGGCGGGTAATGGGTGGGGTACCACATGGTCCCGAAAAGAAACGCCCGGACGGAAACCGTATCGAAAACAGGCAGTCCTTCCATGATCAGAAAAAGCAGGATCAACGTCAGCACGATGATCCCGCTTGCCCCTACCACGAGAAAAAAAATATGAATCAGAAGCTCTTTTGCCCGGCGCTTTGCACCCATGACGTTCACACCACCTTTGTTATAATTGCTTCAATGCACGGCAGCGGAAGCCGGCATTTCCGGCTTCCGCCTGTTTTTATGCAGAACTCCGCTATTTTCTCCTTAATAGAGAGGAACGTAGCCGGTTTCTCCAACCAGTTTCTGACCCTTTTCCGGATGCAGGGCGAAGTTGATGAAGCGAAGGATTTCGCCCTTCGGCCAGTCATCGGTAAAAAACCACAGGGTCCGGGAAACCGGGAAGTCGCCGCTCTGCGCGTTGTCATAGGTCGGGGCCACCCCGTCCAGGCTCACCGCCTTGAGGTTTTCGTTTAAGTAACCGATACCGATGTATCCGATGGCGTTGCGGTTTCCGGATACTTCCTGCGTGATGGCGCCGTTGGAGGCCAGCAGCTGAGCCCGCGGGCTCGGGCGGGCACCCTTTAATACAATGTCATTCCATACCACATAGGTGCCGGAGTCCGAGTCCCTTGAGATTATGGCAATGGATCGGTCCTCGCCGCCCACGTCCTTCCAGTTTCGGATTTTCCCCTCGTAAATCGCCTTGAGCTGGTCCAGGGACAGGTTGTCCACCGGGTTGTCCGGGTGCACCACCGGGATAATAGCGTCCAGCGCAATGGCGAAGGGAACCGGAAAATGTCCGTTATCAACAGCGTTTTCCACCTCCGACTGTCGGATCCAGCGGGACGATTGGGCAATGTCTGTGGTCCCGTCCACCAGAGCCCGGATTCCGTTGCCGGAACCGCCGCCGGAAATGGAAACATTGACGTTGGGGTACTCATCCATGTACCCCTCCGCAAGAATCTGTGATATCGGCAGCACGGTGGTCGAACCGTTGATGGAAATCCGCTCGGCCGCGGAAACGCCCACTCCGAAAACGAAAAGTGCAGCCGCCGCCAGACTAAGGATCCTGAAAAATCTTCGTGCATGCTTCTTCATGATGTGAAAGCCTCCCCATTTTTGTTATTTTTCAAAATAAACCCATTTGGCTTTGCGGAAAAAATTTTCCGCAATCGCAAGTTCAAATTAAACCCCCAATATGACGAACCTGTGACGAACAAGCGAAAAAACGTCGAAATATACATGTCATGAGAATTCCAAGAGATCTCCACGCAATTGTAACAATTGGTTCCTATTGATATGGGGCATAAGAGAAAAAAACGACTTCAGCGGGAATATGGAAAATGGACAAGTCAATACTCGTTGTCGAAGACGACCGGGATATTTCAGGCCTCATCGGGTGGCACCTCAAGGCGGAAGGCTTCCGGGCCTTAATGGAAGCTGACGGGCAGAAGGGCCTGGATGTGGCATTACGCGAAAAACCCGATCTCATCATTCTGGATCTCATGCTCCCCGGCATCGACGGCCTGGAGATATGCAAGCGCCTCAAGAAAAACCGGGACACGGAACATATTCCCGTGATCATGCTGACGGCCAGGGGCGAGGAAATCGACCGCATTGTGGGCTTTGAACTGGGAGCGGACGACTACATGGTCAAGCCTTTTTCCCCCCGGGAGCTGATGCTGCGCATTCGTGCAGTGCTGCGCAGGGCGGATCCGGAGGCTGAAAAATCAAGCGTCATCCGGCACGGCCGGCTTTCGGTCGATCCGGACAAACACACGGCCGCCATCGACGAGATCCCTTTGGAGCTGACCGTCACGGAATTCAATCTCCTGCTGGAACTTCTCAAAAACGCGGGCCGGGTCCGGACCCGGGACCAGCTATTAGACCGCGTCTGGGGCTACCGTTTTGAAGGATATCACCGTACCGTGGACACCCATATCCGAAGACTTCGCCAGAAACTTGATCCGCTTGCCGACGATATCGAAACCGTGCGCGGCATCGGCTACCGGTTCAGGGAGTAAATACCGTGAAACGACTCAAAAGAATGCGATTCGGCGTCCGCCTGGTGGCGGCATTCTGGCTCGTTTTAATCGTGGCCATCTGCATACCGGGCATCTACATTTATTATTCCCTTAAAAATGACTTTATCGAAACATCCCGGGCCAAAGCCTATGAGAACCTTGATTTCATGGAATGGCTCGCCGGCAGGGAGCTTCCTTTCGAATCGGATCGGGGGCTCGATGAGTGGTGCACCCTGTTTGCCGGCAGGCTGGGCTACCGCATCACCGTGATCGAGCCGGGCGGACGGGTGATGGCCGATTCGGAGGTTGTCTGGGAGGATATGGAAAACATGGAAAACCACGCTTTTCGCGAGGAAGTTGCAGCAGCGCTTCGCACCGGGCGGGGATCATCCATCCGATATTCCGACACCATAGATCGGCACCTCATATATGCTGCAAGCAGCTTCACGCCCGAAGGACATGCCGAACCCCTGATTTTGCGAATAGCCATGCCGTTTTCAGAGGTTGAAACCCGTTTGAACGAGTATGCACGGCAGTTCTGGGCGATCAATGCGGTCATTTTCGCTGTTGCGCTGACGCTTAGTATCTATTTCGCAAGACGGTTCGAATCGCCGCTTCACCAGATCGTCGAACGGATCCGCGAAATCGGAACGGGAGACTACTCCCACCGCTACATTTCCGATGACGGCCGGGAATTTTCACAACTCTCCGGAAACATCAACGAAATGGCGGACCGGATTTCTTATCAAGTGGAGACCATTACCCGCCAGAAGTACGAGATGGCGGTGATCATCGAGAACATGCGGGAGGGGATTCTTCTTCTGGACAAGGACGGACGCATCAAGGCCGTAAACCACGCGGTGGAGGATATGGCCGGCTGCCGGGGGCGGTGCATCGGTAAAAAGCCCATGGAAATATTCGTCAACAATGACATCCAGACGGCTTGCGACCAGGTGCTGGCCGGCAAACAAGAAGATAGCCTCACACTGGAATTGGAAGACGAGCTCTTCTACGAGGTATACCTGGCGGGCATCCCGGAGGGCGGCGCCCTTGTGGTGTTCTACAACGTCAGCGAGCGAAAGCGCCTGGAAAAAATCCGCCGCGATTTCGTGGCCAATGTATCCCACGAACTCAAAACCCCGCTCACATCCA
>SLPT01000339.1 GCA_007131845.1 Desulfobacteraceae bacterium
AAAAAGCCGCACTGGGGTGCGGCGCTCCCGGGCGAACATCGAAAAGGGTTTAGAAAAATAGGGAATATAGCATGCACGTACTGGTTGCCTTTGTCCTGATTACATCGCTGGTGGCGGGATTCCAGACGGTCCACGAGCGCCCGGACGGGCATCAGTACCTGGTCGTGGACGCAGACCAGGATGTGCGCGTCAGCACGTGGATGGAGACGGCAAAGGATCTGGAGTCCCGGCAGATCGTGATGCAGGAGTTCGACTACTCCTGCGGCTCGGCGGCGCTTGCCACCCTGCTCAACTACCACCTGGGCGAACAGTTCACGGAGATGCAGGTTATCGAGGGGCTCATGGCCTACGGCAACATAGAGCGGATTCAGGAGCGGCGGGCCTTTTCCCTGCTGGATATGAAGCGCTTCGTGGACGCGATCGGATACGAAGGCCAGGGCTACCGGGCGGAGATGGAAAACCTGAAGGAACTCGAGGTGCCGGTGGTCCTGCCCATCGAACTGTTCGGGTACCAGCATTTCGTGGTGTTCCGGGGCATCCACGACGGACGGGTGTTCCTGGCCGACCCGTGGATCGGGCACACGACCTATACGATCCATGCATTCGAGGACATGTGGTACGAGCAGGTCCTGTTCATGGTCGATCCCGGGGGTCGGCCGACATTGAGCCGCCTGAGCCTGACCGAGGCGGACAGACGCTACATCGATTCAGATCAGGTCCGGTGGACGCTCTTTCCCCATGATCCATGGCATATGCAGTTTGTTCCCGAACGGGAATTCATGAAAATGGATGACGATGTAATGCCAATCCGGTGATAAGGGAGGAAACCAGAAACCATGCGGCCATGACCGGTGGAACCCCGGGCGGGCGCGTGCAAAAAAAGGAATACGATGTGTTCAGATGCACCCTGAAAGTTTTTTTCCTGGCTTTGGCAGCGTGGTGGCTATGTGCTATTCATCCCGGTCCGGCATTTTCGCAGGAAGGGCCTTCCATCGCCGTGGAGGAAGAAGACGACGTTTCGGACGCGGAAGCAGACGACGAGGATGCCCCGGCGGGACCTGCCATTGACATGGGACCGGACGAGCCTGCGGAACCGGACGAACCGTCGAACGATGAACCCCTAGTCGACGATCCGGAAATGCCGGCCGACATCCCTGAAGACCAGGCGGAACTCTTCGAGGAGGTTCGGGAGTTGCGGGAAATCGTGGAGCGGCTGCGGCAGGAGGCCGACGCCCGGGAGCGTCTGCGGGTCACCGATGAAGAGGAGCGCGACGAGGAAGAGGAGATATTGGAGGCCGCGGGCCGGGAATACATGCTCATGCCCGCCGGGATGCTGGGCATGGAGCTTAATATCAATTATGCCTATTATTCCACGGACCAGTTCCGCCCCAGGGCGGGGGAGGTGGAATACCGCTCCAACCACAACATCACCAACAGCCTGATCATCGAGTCGGCCCGGCGCGACAACCTGACCATCGACGCATCCATACCGTTTATCTACAAGTACGACCAGGTCGGCACCGACCGGTCCATGGACGTGACCAATCTGGGCGATATTTCCCTGGGCGCAAGGTACCAGCCCTTCAAGGCAGGCAACCGCTGGCCGCCGCCCATCCTGAACCTGCGCCTGACGCTTCCCACCAGCCGGGGCGACTATGACATCAACCCGCAAAGGGAGCTTTCAACCGGAAGCGGCCTGTACGCGCTTTCCGGTGGGGTTTCGGTCTCCCAGCCCATCGATCCGGTCAACGCCTATGCATCTCTTAATTACCGGCACCGTTTTACATACGATGATGTCGGTCAGAGAAGGCCCGCAGGCCTGCTGGAAAAAGTCGATCCCGGGGACCGGATCAGCGGCAGCATGGGCTTTGGCTACGCGGTATCCTACCGGGCGTCCATGTCTATCAGTTTTTCCTATACCTATGGTTTTTCCACCGAGCTTTACTATGCGAACGGCGATACACAGTCCACGGGCGACCAGATATCCGCCTCCATGAATATCAACACTTCCTGGCGCATCCGGCCGGGGCGCACCGTCATCATAGGCCTGAGCAAGGGGCTGACCAACGAAGACCCGGATTTCGCTTTTTCCGTGCGCCTTCCCATCGAATTCGACTTGCGGTAAGGAGGCGAGATGAAAAATCCCGCATCCAAACTGCTGCCCGTCGTATTTTTCCTGGCTGTTTTGGCGTGGCAAGACGGCGCGCGGGCCACCTTCATCGAGCAGCTCGCCATCGATACGCGGGCCATTTCCATGGCCAATGCCGTTACGGCCCGCCCCCCGGGGCACATGTCGATCCATTACAACCCGGCGGGGCTTTCCCAGTTCGAAGAAGGTGCCTGGTGGCACCAGGGCGTGACCGTCCCGTGGCTGGTGAAAACCTCGAAGTTCCGGGGAAGCGAGGATTTCGACGGTTGGTTAATGATGGACCGTTGGGACCACCACGCCGACCCCGTTTACGAGGGGCACCCTGCGTACGGGGAGGAAGGCAGGCGGCTTTACAGCGCGGATGACCTCTACGTGGAAGGCACCGCACAGTCCGGCCGGATGTATATCCCCATCTATGACGAGGCCATCAATTTCCAGATATCGCCCCGGACGTCGCTGGCCTACCGGGGGGAGGACTCCCGGCTGACGCTTGCGACCGGTATGTATACCCCGTTTGCCACCGGCGCCAACCACGCGGACGCCGATGATCCCACCCGCTTTGGAGGGAAGCGTGCCTACATGCAGCATCTCGTATACCAGGCGCCGTCGGCAAGCTACGAACTGACCGACCGGCTGGCCGTAGGGCTCTCCATGGGATTCGGCCAGTCCTCCATGGGTGCGGAGATGTTTGCCCGCAGCCCCAACGACCTGGTGGCCCTGACCCGCGAGCTGGGGGAGGCCACCGAGGGGATGGCGATTCCGCCGTGGACGTACCTGTATTATGACGAACCGCTGTACGGCGGCGGCATCCACCCCTGGGAGCCGGTGGCGGAAATCGAGGTCAAGGCCCGAAACGACTTCACCCCCAGCTACAACCTGGGCGTTCTCTACGAGCCCTTTGACTGGCTGGGCTTCGGCATGGTCTACCAGAGCGAGATCGAGGCGGACATGCACGGGTCCTTCAGCATTGAATACAGCGAGGATTTCCAAAGGGTGGTCCACTGGTACGGCCAGGGGCCGTGGGGGACGAGGCGAACGGCCGCCATGCTCGACATGCCGACCCAGCCCACGCAAAAGCAAAGCGGCCGGTTTACGACAGAACTCGTCTTCCCCCGGCGCATGCAGTTCGGCGTCAGGTTGAGCCCGCTTTCACGCCTTCACCTGATGTTCGATCTCAAGTGGTCCGAGTGGTCTGCCAGGGAACGCGATGAGTTACACTTCGACCAGGACATCCAGATGCTCCAGATCGCCAAGCTCACGGGGCACGTGGACGGCAACCGGACACTGGCATCGGATCGCTACATGCGCGATACCCTGGACTGGGCCGCGGCTGTGGAGATCAACATCACGGACCGCATCGATCTGCACTTCGGCTACGAGTTCCGGGAGAGTTCGGTAAGAAAGGAATACTTCGATTTTTCGACCCCCATACCCGATCTGCACAATGTCGGCGCGGGCATCTCCTACCACCTGGACAACGGCGGCCGAATCGACGTGGGCGGGGCTTATATCTGGAACAAGGGGTTCGAAATTGGTCCGGAAGAGAGCAAAAACCTGACCTCCACCGACTACTTCAACGACAACATCAACATGTTCGCGGGCCAGCACTTCGAGCAGGATATGGAAATTTATCTGTTTTCCATCGGGTTTATCGTTCCCTTCGAGTCGTACGTAGGATATCAGAAAGGAAATGTCGAAAAAATGAAGCAGCGCATCCGGTTTTTGAACCCGTTCACCCGTTCGGGGGAATAGCAGGCAGGCTTGAGTACCATCGGTTATCGGCACGATTTTTGTATTTTATTTTTCAGGCGGCTGCCGGATAGAATTATAATCATTCAAGAGGTTGATTATGCTTACATACCAGGTTGTTCAACACCATGAACCCGGAAAAAAGTGGCTGCTGATGCTCCACGGCATCGGCGGCAGCTCCGCCATTTGGTACAAGCAGGTGCCGGCGCTGGCGAAAAATTACAATCTCCTGCTGCCCGATCTCTACGGGCACGGAAAGACCCGGGAAGTCCTTCCCCGCTATACCTTCGAGGGGCTTTCAGACGATCTGATCCACCTGCTCGATCATATGAAGATCGACAAGGCGCACGTGATGGGGATCTCCCTGGGATCGATCATCGCCTGCTTCATCGGGGTGTATCATCCCACGAGGATCGAATCCCTTGTTTTGGGGGGCGCTGCCCGGGGAATGGACTATCGCACCAAGAGCCTGCTGTACTCGGGGCATTACCTGAAGCACGTCGTCCCGTACATGTGGCTCTACAGCTTTTTCGCGCGGATCATCATGCCCCGGCCGAGCCAGTCCATGGGCCGGAAAATCTTCTGCCGGGAGGCGAAAAAACTGGGTGGCAAGGAGTTCAGGAAGTGGTATCGGCTGATGGTGCAGTTTCCCATCTACATGGAGGAATTCGAAAACGATGCCATGGCGGATATCCCCAAACTCTTTATCTCGGGCAGCCATGACTACCTGCTTGTGGACCAGATCCGGGCCTGGGCCGAGCGCGATCCCAGCGCTCTGCTTCATATCATCGAAAACTGCGGCCATGTCTGCAACATCCAGGCCCCGGCCGAGTTCAACCGGGTATGCCTGGACTACCTCGAATCCGCCTGCGGCTGCAACCGCAACCCCGAAACCGCCACCTTCTGCCGCAGGATGCCAAAAAGCTGCACGCCCCCGTCCCGCCTCGCCGCCGGATAAAAAAAGGGAAGCGTTTTGGCAACCCGGTAGAGACCACATGCATCCATTTCCGGTTTCATTGCAGACACGGTTTGCCCTATAGCGCCCAGATCGAGATGTTTCCGGATATTTCAGTACGACCGCCTTTCATGTACAGGCTTCCGAAACTCGGTCCGGCGCCCGGTTCGCTGCCGACGCGGATCGCGTCGACCGAGAACCGCTCCATTTCCATGACAACGCCGTCCATACGGATGTTCACGCTGGTGACCGGCGTATCCGAAAAAGCATTGGGACCCGTGGTAGTGGTTATTTCCAGGGGATTGCGCATCCAAACGCTCCCTTTCATTTCCACGCCGCAAAGGCTCATGAAAACCGAGCTGCCGTCCGGCGACGGATCGCCCAGCGCAATATAATCCGCGCGCATGTCGTATTCGATGCCGTCCGTGTGAATGGCAATGCCGGACTGCGCGCTGACGGCTTC
>SLPT01000113.1 GCA_007131845.1 Desulfobacteraceae bacterium
AGGAACATAGGATGTGCTGACGAAGGAAGCGCATCATAAACGTCATTCTCCCGTGGGATTTGTTGCGGCGGCGTTTACGTTTAAACGACGCCGATGCCCCTGATAATCGTATTTATATCGGCCGGAATACGGCACGAATTTAGCCTGGTTTTACAAAAAGATCACGCCTTCGAGGTAAAAATAAACGGTGGCCGCTCCGATGGCGGCAATCCATGCAGCGAAAAACAGGACCCATAGAATGTCCTTTGCAAGTTTTCGTCTTTTCTCCGCAGGCGTTACCAGCTCGGGAACCGCGCAGGTGATGGGTATCTGCAAGTAGTTTTCCAGGTCCCGGGCATCCCGGAAGGACGTATCGAGCATGGAAAATCCCATCACCAAGCCGATACCTGCTACCCCGCCGAGGCCTGTTGCCATAATCATAATATTCAGAAACGACCCCTTGCTGGGTGTTGTGGGCCGAAACGCGGGATCGACCACCCGGAACTGGCTTCCCTGCTGCCGTCTTTCCAGGCTTTCAGCCGCCTCGGCGGAGAGGCTCTGGGCCAACAGGTTGTCGTGATAGGTGCGCAGTTCGTCGTAATCCCGCGTGAGGGCCGACCATTCCGCCTCGCGGACGGGAACCGCATCGATCCATTCCTGATATTGCGCCATGCGCTGACGGGTTTCTTCCGCATCCTGGCGCAGGTTGCGAAGATTGAGCTCGATTTCCCGAAGCTGCGCGGTAAGCTCGGCGATCCTGGGATCCCGGACTTCCGGTGCAAGGCCCTGTTCAGCGTCTTCACCCGCCCTTTCCCTGGCCCCTGCAGTAAGGGCCGCCTGATCGGATTCGAGCTGCCGGACCCGGGTTTGCGCCCTTCTCACGGCTGGGTGTTCCGGGGTGTAGCGGGAAAGCATATCCCTGAGCTCCCGGCGTGCTTCGGACAACTCGTCGCGGCCGCCGGAGGATCTTCCGCTGTCCTCCGGGCTCACGGAGCCAGCTGCCAGGCGCTCCATGTCCCTACGGGTTTCGATCTGCTCCGATATCAGCAGGCGTGTCTGCTCCAGGTCATTGATACGACTCTGCGTTGACTGGTACTGCTCCTGGAGCGCGTTGAGCCGGCTCATGTTGGATGCCCGCTGCTCAGGCATCTCGTTGTAATACTGCATCTTGTAATCCCGCATTTCAGCTTCTTTTTTCTCCAGGACCTCCTTGGACATGCGGAGTTCCTCCTGGATGTAGCGGGTCGTGTCGGCTGCCCGCTCTTCGCGGTAACGCAGATTTTCCTCGATAAACCGGGATGCAAGGGTGTTGGTTACCCGCATGGTTTTTTCCGGGTTCCGCCCCTGGTAGGAAACGGTGAATACGTTGCCGCGGCGTCGATCCACGTTCACGGAAATATCCCTGTCTCTCATCCTGGCAATCACGTCCTCGATAGGCATGTTCGCCCGCATTTCCGGGTACAGGTCATGCTCACGGATAACCCTTTCAAGACTGGAGCGGCTCAAGACCTGCTCGGCGACGGTATTGACCATCTCCTCGATGCGGCGCTCGTCATCCGGCGACATGCGACTGGGGTTGACCCGCTGCTGCTGGTACATGACGGATGCATTGGATTCATAGATATCCGGCATACTGAGATAATGGTAATAGCCTCCTGTAACCGCGACCAGAAGACAAAAAAGGATCAGACGGTGCCAGCCGAAAAATAGATACAAATACTTTTTTACAAGATCTGCCTGGGACTTCTCGTTATTCATTTTCTTACACTCATAATGCTGTTGTAATTGGAGGCTGTATTAATTAATACAAACTACATAGATAGTGGCTGAACAAAAACCGTCTTTTTCGCCAATTTCTGTGTCAGGCTCAAATTTTAATCCTCAAAATACGCATAGTATTCCTGCGGTTAAAATTTTCACTTTCCTTGAACTTGACGAAAAATCCTGGTTTTCGTTCGGCCACTAGATAGTTCTGCTGCCGCTGCCTACGACTCATCCCAATGCAGCTACCACTGCAAAAGATCCTTTCCTGCGGAAAGCCCGATGTAGGCCCGGTGATTCTCATAGCTGCGGGCTTCCCGGTCCGCGTCCACGTCCGTGTACCCGTAGCCGGCATACAAGGCGTAATAGCGTGCAAAACTGTACGCTATGCGAAGGTCTCCGAAAAACCGCTTTTCTCTTTCCGAATCGGCTCTTTCCTCGTATACGTCCTCCCGGTACGATGCCGACAGGCTTCCCATAACATTCTGCGAGATGCCGTGATCGATGCGAAGGCCAGCCAGCCAGTACTCGCTCAACCCCTCGTCGTCCACTCCCTCGTAGTATCTCACATCATAGCCGCTCTCGCCATAAATCCGCCAATTTCCGCGCTGAAGACGGTTGTCCAGGGCAGCGCGCATGTAAAACGCATCCGAATCCGACGCATCGTCGCGCACGAACCAGGAATTACCGACTTCGAGCGATAGACTCCGCAGAGGCGAAAGCTCCCGGTCAATACCGGCGGAAGCGGTATAAAGCGTATAGTCCCGGGGGGTTTCCTCGTAATTGTTTTGGAGGTACCCTCCGTGGACAAAGTAGCGCATCATGGGCGACGTTCGGTAATACACGTAGAGATCGCTTTCATGGGTTTCCAGATCCTCTTCGTCGTCGAAATCGCCCAGGGTGTACCGGTACGAAATATCGGCCGTCCACCACTGGGAAAAACGGCGGCTAAGAGATGCAAACGGAGAATGCCGGGTGTAATCCCGAAACGCGTCATCCCGGTTTCGAAGCATGGTGTGGGTATAGCCGATGCCGAAAAAACTCTCCCGGGCGTATTCCCACTCCAATTCGGTCGTGGCGCGGTTGGTCCAATACCGCCGTCTTCCCCGCCGGTCCGATATCTCGATATCCCCTTCGTCGGTTTCCGTGAACTCTGCATAGGCATACGGGTCGTCCGATCTGACAAATGTATTGTCCACAGACCATTGCAATCTTTGTGCCAGGTAGCGGTCATAAGTGAGCCCGGCCGCATGATCGACCCGGTCTTCCTCTGTCTCCCATTCATAGACGTAGCTCGGGGCATAGATGAGGGAAAGACTGCTGCGCTGTGCCTGGCGGCTATAAATCAGCCGCGGGGTCACACCGGTCGTCCATTCATATTCTTCATCCTCGAAAACCCGGTCGATATTGCTTTCATACCCCTGACGGATGTCGATTTCCCCCCGCAGGTTCTTCACGGCTGCCCCCGCAGAAGGAGGAAAGACGTGTACCAGGACGATCAAGGCCGCAGCGGCAAGGATGGACGCATGAAATACGCCGCTTGCGCCGGATATGGTTCGTTTAAGGAACAACGATGGTATCTCCCGGCTGAATAACGATATTCCGATGGCGCTCCGGTCTTTTCAGGAAGCCGTCATAATCAAAATAGGTAATTTCTTCTTCCTCTCCGGATACGCCGACGATCATTATCCGTTTTGTCCTCGCCCACTCGAGAAATCCCCCGGCCCGCGCAATCGCCTGCACGACGGTTACGGGATGGTTTATATCATACTCCCCGGGAGACTCCACCTGGCCGAGTACATAATAACGCTTGCTTTGGCTTTCGGCAAGGATCACCGTCACCTCTGGCGCCTCGATAAAGCGTTCCAGTTTTCCACGAATTTCATCAGAAAGTTCCTTCGGCGTCCTGCCGGCAGCCTGTAACTCACCCGCCAGGGGAAGAGAAATTCTGCCATCCATGCGTATCACCACATTTGACGACACTTCCGGCTCCCCATACACTTGGACATTCAGCACATCCCCGGGACCCAGGTTATACCCCTGACCGTTTTCCGGTACCCCGGTCTGTGCGGATCCAGGAGACGCCACGCTGCACAGCAGCAATGCCACAAGAAAGAAGCGTAAAAGATGAAACATATCCCACCTTGCAGATTAATGTTGTTTGTTGTTTGTTGCTTACCAGTAACCAGCGCCGGAACGAAGATCGTCTTTTTTGCCAATCTCTGCGTCCGGCTCAAATTTTAATCCCCAAAATATACCCGGTATTCCTGCGGTTAAAATTTCGCCGTCCTTGACCTTCACGAAAAATCCCGATTTTCGCTCGGGAACTAACCATAATAGTAATGGCGGCTATAAAGCTTGCAAATCAAAATGAAGGCTTTGTAAAAACCTTCAGATCAAGACATCATTATACTTTGATAAATTCCCTCCCCTTATTTCCTTGCTATTAGAGAAATCAGTCATATAATGTTTCTACTATCCATGCATTTTTCTAATGAATAACCTTTCCCGATCGGATGCTTCATGATGTATGCAAAACGGCCAACCGTTTCCGGCAGGATGGCACAATCTGTGCTTAAGATTTATCATACCATACAACGGACCGGATGATCCTCCGACCAAAGCAAATACTCTTTTTTTTACCCTTTTGTACATGCAAAGATGGAGCCGAATCATGATAAAACGCGTTGATCTTTTTTGCTTCCGGTTTTTTTTCATTCCGATTTTTCTTTTTCTTTCCGGCACAATGACCGGGTGCGGACTCAGCCCGGAAGACAAAATGGCCTCCCACTATGAAAAAGGCCTCCAGTACATGGAGTCGGAAGAATACCGCGCGGCTGTGATCGAATTTCGCAATGCGGTGCAAATCGATCCCACGTTTGCAGACGGCCGCTACCAGCTCGGCCTGGCCTATATGCAAACCCAGGAGGCCGGCAATGCCGTGGAAGAGCTTACCCGGGCTGCAAGCCTCGATCCTTCCAATACCGACGCCATGATCCAGGCCGCGGAAATCTATCTGCTAACAAGACAGTTCGATGAAAGCCGGAGCATGATCCGCCGGGCCCTGGATACCGATGAAAACCTTTCAGACGCCCATGCAATAAAGGCACGCCTGGCGCTTGCCGAGGGGAACACGGACGCTGCAGCCCGAGCCATCGGGCAGGCCATGGAAATAAACCCGGACCAAAGCCGGTACTACATTGTATTGGGGCAGATCCGGACGGCGGCAGGAGATATTGACCAGGCCGAAAACGCTTTAAAGCGGGCCGCCGAACTGGACAACGCCACGCTCAACCTTAAAATGATAATCGGCTTCTATACCAATTTTACCGAAAACGCAGAGGCGGAGGAATATATCCGGGAGCTTCTTGCCAACGCACCCGATCCTCCGGAGCTGGATCTCGACATGGCTGCATTCTACGCCAGCCGGGGACAGATGGACGACGCGGAGCGACATATTCTTTCCGCGGTGGAAAACAATCCGGATTCACCCGGCCTTCGCATATACCTTGGCAATTTTTACCGGCAGACGCAATCGTTCGACCGGGCGGAGCAGGC
>SLPT01000353.1 GCA_007131845.1 Desulfobacteraceae bacterium
ACTGTGGTTTTCGGGGTGGCCGCGCAGCAGCGGGAAAAGATGTGCTGCACGGTCCGGCATCGGTTGGGCCAATAAGATATTGCATGTTATCGGAATGTGTGCGGGGTGTCAAACGTTTGCAATGCCGAAAATGACGCCCACGCAAAAGCCGGTTTTATCCGTGTGATCTGTGGGTATAATTATATGCGAAAAAGCGAAAATCACAACCCACGGATCACACAGATAAACACAGATCGTTTGCACGTTTTGCAAAACGGTCGGGTCCCGACATTATGCAAGTTCCCGAAGAGGGATTTTTTCTTGAAATAACGGGTTTTTTGCGCGATACTGAAAGTAATCGGGTGTTTTACCTTCAGAGGATCGGGGGAGAATGCCGCTTTTTAACCATTTTATCATCTTTCGGAAAATCCATGTCCACAACGCCGGAATTGGAAGTGCTGAGCAAGGAATGTGAAACCCTTCGCCACGATAAGCACCTGCTGGAATCCATCATTGAAAGCATCGAGGACGGTTTTATAGAAACCGATCTGCGGGGGAACAATACCCGGTTCAACCGGGCGTTTTGCGATATCACCGGTTTCCCCCCGGAAGAGGCCGGCGGCCTGTCCTACCGGAAATACATGGACGAGGAGACCGCAAGAAACGTTTTCCGCACCTTCAACCGGGTCTACAAGACCGGCATCCCCAACAAGGCCTTCGATTACAGGATTATCCGGAAGGATGGCGTTGCCAGGGATCTGGAAATCTCCATCACCCCCATAAAAGACGATTCCTCGCGCGTGACCGGATTTCGTTGCATCATGCGCGACGTGACGGCGAGGAAAGCGGCGGAAAAGGCCCTGGCGGACCAGCAGCGGCGCCTGGCCGCCATATTTCGCAGCGTGGATGACGCCATCGTTACGGTGGATACAAAGCTGCACGTGCTCGAGGCCAATGAGGCGGCCTTGAAAATATGCGGCATGCAGCCCGGGCAGGTCGACGGTTTTTTCTCCTGCCCCGGGGCGGGCGGCTGCAGCATGGCATGCCGGGATGTTCTCAAAGAAACCCTCTCCTGGAAAAAGCCCATCCGGGACTGGCAGGTAAAGTGCGGGCGGGAGCAATCCCCCCTCCAGAAGGTGAGCCTTTCCTGCTCCCCCCTGGAGGACCGGCACGGTGCGTTTCTGGGAGCGGTTCTTGTTATCCGCGATATTACGCGGCTTTCGGACCTTGAGCGGGAGTTGGAGCAGCGACAGCAGTTTCACCATATCGTTGGAAAAAGCCGGCAGATGCAGGAAATATACCGCCTCGTCGAGGATGTCTCCGACTACGAGGCCACCGTTCTCGTCAACGGCGAGTCCGGCACCGGAAAGGAGCTCGTGGCGCGTGCCGTTCACTACAGCGGGAGCCGGCGCTTCAAACCCTTTGTAACCGTCAACTGTTCCGCCCTGGCGGAACCGCTATTGGAAAGCGAGCTTTTCGGACATGTCAAGGGCGCCTTTACCGGAGCCATCCGGGATCACGTGGGCCGTTTCCGGGCCGCTGACGGCGGGACCATTCTGCTCGATGAAATCGGGGATATCTCGCCCGTCATCCAGTTGAAGCTGCTCCGGGTGCTTCAGGAAAAGGAGATCGAGCGCGTGGGCGATCCCGCGCCCGTCAAGGTCGATGTCCGGGTAATCGCCTGCACTCATCAGAACCTGAAGGAGAAGGTGAGGCGGGGGGAATTCCGCGAAGATCTGTATTACCGCCTGAATGTCCTGGAGATCAGCATCCCGCCGCTCAGGGAACGCATCGATGATATCCCGCTGCTCATCGAGCATTTTATCGCGGCGTTCGAGAAAAAATTCGGGATGGAAATTGACGGCGTCAGTGCCGACGCTATGGATGCGCTGCTGAAATATCATTGGCCGGGTAATGTCCGGGAGCTGGAGCATGCCATCGAGCGGGCGGTGATCCTGAGCAGGGGCGGATCGGTTGCCATGGCGCATCTTCCCTCGCCCGTCACCGGCGCCCGGGCAGACGACCGACAGGGCCGGGCCGCGCCTCCGGCCGAGGAATCCCGGATGATCCGGAAAACCCTTGCGGATACCGACTGGAACAAGGCGAAAACCGCACGGATTCTTGGTGTCAGCCGAAAAACCCTGTACCAGAAAATCAGGAAATATGACATTTCAATGTCCGGTTCCGGCCAGGGGGAGCCTGAAAATGTGTAACCCATTACACTTATGTGAAGTAACATAAGTGTAACCTCTATACAGGTGACTGCTCCCGGAACGGAAAATCCGCCGCATCCTATCTTTCTGTCTTTTTATTTTTATATTCAAATACAGTGTTTTATAGCTCACACCATTCTTCTTTCCTAACGTTTTGTGCAATGGCACGTTTTTTGTATCTAATGTTTACCGTTATCATGTACTTTCGTATTCCGCCCGGCAAGCGATCCAGAACGTGCCGGGTCGTTTAATGAAGCCGTCAAGTTTGATGAACACGTAAAAAGTCGCGATCCGACGGCTTCGTAAAAAGCCCGGGATCAAGGCTTGTGCAATCCCGAATAATATAGCGTACCCGGCGCACATGAAATTCGTCAGGAATCGCGCATAACGCAGGTACTGGACCTTTGCGAAGCCGTCAAGTTTCGGGTGGAAGAAAAGGGAGAAGGAGCCTTATGAAACAAGTTGTTGTCACAGCAGCCGCCCGGACGCCCATCGGCCGGTTCGGCGGCGCATTCAAAAGCGTATCTGCACTGGATTTGACCATCCCTCTCATGCAGGCGCTGATCGAACGCGGAAAAATCGGGGACCCCGCCGTTATCGACGATGTCATATGGGGCTGCAACTACCAGAAGACCTTCCGGGAAAATAACCTCGCCCGGGTGGCGGCTGTCAAGGCCGGTCTGCCGGTATCCGTGCCGGGCATCACCCTCCACCGCAACTGCACGTCGTCCCTGTCCGCACTGCAGATGGCGTACTACCAGATCCGGTGCGGGGAGGCCGACGCGATTCTGGCCGGCGGCACCGACTCCATGAGCAACGCCCAGTACACCATCGACAAGCTGCGATACGGTACCCGTATCGGGCATACCGAAATACGCGACTCCATGTGGGATTCCCTCACGGAGCTGGGCATCGGCCCGCCCATGGGAATCACGGCGGAAAACCTGGCCGAAAAGTATGGTATCAGCCGGGAGGCTCAGGATGAGCTGGCCCTGACCAGCCACCGGCGGTCCATCGCCGCTATCGACGAGGGGCGCTTTGCCGATGAAATCGTTCCCATCACCGTGCGGGAAAAGAAAAAGGAGCACGTGGTGGACACGGACGAGCACCCGCGGCGGGACGTGGATATGGAAGGCCTTGCACGCCTCAAGCCCAGTTTCAGGGAAGACGGGACCGTCACCCCCGGAAACGCTTCCGGTATCAACGACGGGGCGGCCGGGCTGATCCTGATGTCCGCGGACAAGGCGAAAGAACTGGGCGTTCCCGTGCTGGGCGAAATTACCGGTACGGCCACCACGGGCGTCGAGCCGGAAATCATGGGTATCGGCCCGGTGTCCGCCATCGGCCGGACGCTGGAAAAAGCCGCGCTGACCCTCGAAGATATCGAGCTCTTCGAGATCAACGAGGCGTTTGCCGCCCAGTACCTGGCATGTGAAAAAGCCCTGGGGCTGAACCGGGAGATCACCAATGTCAACGGCAGCGGCGTAAGCCTGGGACATCCCGTGGGCGCGACCGGGGCCCGGATTACCACGACCCTGCTCTACGAAATGGCCCGGCGGGATGTGAAAAAGGGCATCGCGTCCCTGTGCGCCGGCGGCGGCATGGGATGCGCCCTGCTGGTGGAACGGTAAATAGTGACGCCCCTTGCAGCCGTGCGAAGAGATTGGCGAAAAGACGGTTTTCGTTCAGGCACCCCGTAAGGTAATAAGTGCAGAACCTATATCCATAGCTGAAAATAAGGTGAAAAATGGCTCAGATTCTTGCTGACAGACGAGATATCGACTTTGTGCTCTACGAGCAGTTTGACGCGGAAAGCCTTCCGAAATACGAAACGTTTTCCGCTTTCAACAGGAAAGCCTTCGACCTGGTGATCACCGAGGCACGGAATATCGCCGTTAAAGAGCTTCTGCCCACCAACGCGGAGGGGGACGAGGAAGGCGTCCGGTTCGAAAACGGGAAAGTGAGCGTTCCGGAATGCTACCATCGCCCCTACCGTCTGCTTCTGGACGGGGAGTGGACATCCCTCACGGAAGATCCCGATCTGGGCGGGCAGGGGCTTCCACAAATGATCAACACGGCATCCCTTGAGTATATCTGGGGCGCCAACTACTGCCTGGCCAATTACGGGATGATGGGCCACGGAACCGGCAAGATGATCGAGCTGTTCGGGACGCCGGCGCAGAAGGATCTTTTTCTGAAGAGGCTTTATACCGGCGAGTGGGGCGGCACCATGCTGCTTACCGAGCCGGAGGCGGGCTCGGACGTGGGGGCCCTGACGACGTCCGCGAAAAAGAACCCGGACGGTACCTACTCCATCTGCGGCAACAAAATTTTCATTACCAACGGCGACCACGACCTGACGGACAACATCATCCACCCGGTCCTGGCCCGGGTGGAAGGCGCGCCTGCGGGTACCCGCGGGATATCCATCTTTATCGTTCCCAAGATCTGGGTCAACGAAGACGGCTCCCCGGGCGAGCCCAACGATGTCGTCTGCACGGGAATCGAGAAGAAGCTGGGCATTCACGGCAGCGCCACCTGCTCGCTCGCCCTGGGCGGAAAGGGGCAGTGCCGCGGATTTCTCCTGGGCGAAGAAAACCAGGGGATGCCCATCATGTTCCACATGATGAACGAAGCACGTTTCAACGTCGGCTTCCAGGGGTATACCTATGCCTCGGCCGCTTATCTCTATGCGGCCAATTATGCCAAAAAGCGGATACAGGGCCGGGATATCACGGCGGGCAAGGACCCGGAGGCGCCTTCGGTACCCATTATCGCCCACCCGGACGTCCGCCGGATGCTGATGTGGATGAAGGCCCACGTGGACGGCATGAGAAGCCTCATTTATTACGCATCCTCCCTTTTCGATCATGCCAAGGGGGATCCGGACGGAGAGGCGGCCGCCAGGCGGCAGGGCCTGATCGATTTTTTCATTCCCATTGTGAAAGCATACTGCAGCCAGCGTTCCTTCACGGTTTGCGAGCAGGCGATGCAGGTATACGGCGGCTACGGCTATACGAAGGAATATCCCGTCGAGCAGCTTATGCGGGACTGCAAGATCACATCCATTTACGAGGGGACCGACGGCATCCAGGCAATGGATCT
>SLPT01000129.1 GCA_007131845.1 Desulfobacteraceae bacterium
AACCGCTTTGAAATGCTCTTCAACCTGTAAAGGGACATCCCGGTCCACCACGTGGAGCAAGACGATATCCGCCTGGTACTGGCTTGCCATGAAAAGAGAAGCCTCAAGGGCTGGCCGGCAGTTTTCGGACAAGTTGGTTGCAAAAAGAAGCGATTTTACAGGCTTGAACATACAGGCACCTCGACGGGAGACAATAATTTGTTTTAGAACAAAATATATGGCAAGATTCTTTTGAGGTGTCAAGAGAATATGCGGATTCCAAAGAAGCCGCTAAGATATACCGGCCTTAAAAATTGACCGTTTCACAGGATGCCGCCTTTTAGGGTTGCAAAGAGCGGTGCATTGCTTTTATGGTGGAATACGACACTCATCCCGGTGAGGCCCTAAACGCCCTCCAGGAGCACCCCGAAAGGAGGATCCATGAAAAACACCCTGCATTTTCAGTTCTGGCCCAAAAGAGTTCCCTATGAACTCGACTACCCCCGGACACCTTTGTTCGAATTTTTGGAAACATCGGCCCGCCGCTATCCGGACAACCCGGCCGTCATCTACTACGGCCGGCGCATAAACTACAAACAGCTGCAGGAAGACGTGGAAAAAACCACCTCCGCACTGAAAGGCATGGGTGTCCGTAAAGGCGACCGCGTGGCGCTCTATCTCCAGAACACGCCGCATTTCATTATCGCTTTTTTCGGTATTCTGCGGGCCAACGCCGTGGTGGTTCCGGTCAACCCGATGCTGACCGAACGGGAACTGCTCCAGATCATCATAGACAGCGGGGCCGTGGCAGCCGTGACCACCTCCGATCTGTATTCGAAGGCTGCAAACATTCGAAAAGATTGCAACCTGCGGCATATCATCGTGGGGGACTACGCGGATTACCTGCCGGCGTCACCCGAGCTCCCCGTGCCGGATGCGATGTGGGAATCATCGCCAATCCAGGGGGAAGACGTTCACAGGTGGACCGATGTCCTTGCAGGCGCATCAACGGAGCCGCCAAAGGCGGATACGAGCGTTGGCGACATGGCCATGCTTCCCTACACCTCTGGATCGACGGGGCTTCCCAAGGGATGCATCCACACCCATTTCACTATCATCTCCAACACAATCTCCTCGGCGGTCTGGCACAATAAGCTGGCAAACAGCCGGGTGCTTGCCACCCTGCCGTTTTTCCACGTCACCGGCCTGGTCCACAGCCTCCTGTCGCCGGTGTATGCCGGGGCTGCATCCGTCGTTTTGACCCGGTGGGACCGGGAAGCGGCCATCGAGGCCATCGAAAAGTACCGCTGCACCCACTGGACCAACATCACCACCATGGTCATCGACATCCTCAACCATCCGCACATCCAAAGCCGCGATTTGAGTTCCCTTATGATCGTGGGCGGCGGCGGCGCTCCCCTTCCCGAGGCCATCGGAAAAAAGCTTTCCGAAGTGACGGGGCTGCAGTACACCGAGGGCTACGGGATGACGGAAACCATCTCCCAGACTCATTTCAACCCGCCGGACCGGCCGAAGCTCCAGTGCATCGGCATCCCCGATTTCGGCGTGGATGCCCGGATCATCGATCTGGACACGACCGAAGAGCTCCCCCCGGGAGAACAGGGAGAACTCATCGTGGCCGGACCGGAAATCATGGAGGGCTACTGGAACCGGCCGGAAGAAAACAGGGAGGTATTCCTGGAAATCGACGGGAAGCGATTTTTACGTACCGGCGATATCTGCCGCATGGACGAAGAAGGGTATTTCTACATCATCGATCGGACCAAGCGGATGATCAATGCGGCCGGGTTCAAAGTATGGCCCACGGAGGTCGAGGGGGTGATGTACCGGCACCCGGCCATATCCGAAGTTTGCGTGGTGGGGGTTCCCGATCCGGTACGGGTGGAAAACGTGAAAGCCTTCGTGGTTCTGAACCAGAACTACAAGGACTCGGTCACCGAGGAAGAGATCATCGAATGGGCGCGTCAGAACATGGCCGCCTACCGCTACCCGCGAATCGTCGAGTTTACGGATTCGCTCCCCAAGAGCGGTACCGGCAAGGTCCAGTGGCGGCAGCTCCAGCAGATGGAAAAGGAAAAACATGCATAGCCGGGAAAACGAAACGCCCCGTCGCGAGCCACCCGTCATCCGGCCGGCGGATGCCGAAGAAATGGACGCCTTCAAGCACGTGGCCGTGCGGTCCCTTATGGTTGTACCGGAGGCGGTGGAGGCCATCCGGCCGGAATGGACGCTGTGCGCCTTTGAAAACGGCAGACTGTCGACGAGCTATGCCTGGTGGCCGCTTAAAATGCGCTTTAACGGCGAGATGCTGCCGGCCGCAGGCGTCACCTTCGTGGGGACAAGTCCCGTCTGCCGGCGGAAAGGCTATCTTCGCGCGGTGATCTCGCGGCATTTCGAAAGGATGCACGAAAAAAGGGAGCAGCCCGTTGCAGCGCTCCACGCATCCCGGGCATCCATCTACCAGCGCTACGGGTACGCCGTGGTTTCCTGGCAAAACAGCTACTGCTTCGAGCCCCGCCATATCGTTTTCGGGGAAAAACCCGCCGCACCCCGGGGCCGGCTCTATGAGCCCGGGGAAGGGGCAGCAATGGAGATCCTGAAGGATATCTACAGACAATTCTGCACCGATCGCACCGGGTATATCCACCGGGGGAAAGCCACCTGGGAGATGGGCGCGATGGCGCCGGCCCCGAAAAACGGCTCGCTGTTTGCCATCGTCTACGAGGAGGACGATACCCCCCTGGGATATGTGATCTATACCGCCCGCCCCGGCAAGAGCATCGAAAAGAGGCTTACGCACCAAATCGAGATCCGGGACTTCGCATGGCTTACACCACACGCCTGCCGCAGTTTGTGGGAGCATATGGCCGGGATGGATCTTGCCGGAGAAATCCGCTGGATGCGGGTTCCCCCCGACGACCCCCTGCCGCACCTTATCCGGGAACCCGCGGATCTAAACATCCGCACCCGGGACGGGGTACTGGCCCGGATCGTGGACGTGGCCGGTGCGCTGGGCGGGCGGCGTTATCCCGCGGAAGGGCGGCTCTGCTTCGAGTTGTACGATGAGCTGTGCCCGTGGAACCGGGGCTGCTGGGAGATGGAAACCTTTACGGATCCGGACGCGGAAAACCCCGCTGGCACACTCATTTGCCGCGGCGAAGCAAGGCCCGCGAACGGGTCGCCAGACGTCACCCTGCCCGCTGATACACTGGCCATGCTACTGTTCGGCCAGATTGATGCCACGCGTGCTGCGGACATAGGACGCCTTACAGTACACAAGCCGGACCGGCTTGCCGTTTGGGACCGACTGCTCCGGACGCGGCACAAGCCGTTCTGCGCGGATTTTTTTTAAACCCTTCATTTGATGGACTCGTAAAAAAAATAGCGAAAGGACCAGTATGAACGTACTTGCTATCAACGGAAGCCCGAGGAAAAACGGCAACAGCAGCACCTTGATCCGGGCCATGCTCGAAGGGGCGGAGGCTTACGGCGCTGAGACCGCCGAAGCCTACCTGCACGGATTGAACATGAAGGGCTGCATGGGCTGCCTGTCGTGCAGAAAAATATACGGCATCTGCGCCCAGAAGGACGAGTTATCCCCCTTTCTGGAATCGGTCAAAACGGCCGATGCCGTCATTTTCGGCTGCCCCATTTACATGTACCGCATATCGGGCCAGATGAAGCTCTATATTGACCGCACCTATTCGCTGTATACGCCCCGGGAGGGGGGCGGGTACAACTCCGCGGTGCCGGCCGGCAAACGATTCGCGCTGGCCATCTCCCAGGGCGCGCCCGATCCGGAGCAGTATCAGCGCTCCATCCGATGGCTGGCCGGAATGGCTGGAACCGGGCATGGCATGCAGGAGGCCGGCCGGATCGTACATGTCAACAGCCAGGCCCGACCGGCAGCCGGCGACGAGGCCCTCCTGGAGGAAGCGCGCGCCATTGGCCGCCGCCTGGCCGGGGCCTGATGGTTGAAGCGCTCAGGATTCGCAGGCAATCTGGTAGGCCGCTATCTTCCGGTAGATGGTCCGGCGACCGATGCCCAGTATGCGGGCCGCCTTTGCCTTGTTCCAGCCGGTTTTCCGGAGGGCGGCGACAATTTCCTCCGGCCCCACGGAATGCTTGAAATTCGGGCCTGCCAAACGCCCCCTCACAGGCTCGTGATTGCGTATTTCGGCGGGAAGATGCTTCAGGGTGATGGTCCCTCCGTGGCACAGCACGAAGGCGTGCTCCATGACGTGCTCGAGTTCCCGGACGTTTCCGGGCCACGAGTAGTCCATGAAGCGGCCCAGCACATTGCTTGAGATCCCTTCGATGGACTTGGCAAACCGGTCGTTGAACATCCTTCGGAAATGATCCGCCAAAAGCGGCAGGTCCTCGAGCCGCTCCCGGAGCGGCGGCAGGGTGACTTCCACCACCTTGAGCCGGTAGTACAGGTCCTGCCGGAATTCGCCCCGGGCGACTTTTTCCTTCAGGTTCCGGTTGGTGCAGGCGATCACCCGCACATCCACCTTCTGAGGCGTCGAATCCCCCACCCGCTCGAACGCCTTCTCCTGCAGCACGCGAAGAAGCTTCAGCTGGATCATGGGCGAGATATCCCCGATTTCGTCAAGCAGGATCGTCCCACCGTCGGCGACTGCAAAGCGTCCCTTCTTGTCCCGGATCGCACCGGTAAACGCCCCCTGCACGTGCCCGAACAATTCGCTTTCCAGAAGGCTTTCTGCCAAAGCGGAGCAGTTGACGATCATAAACGGCTTGAAGGCCCGATTCCCGGTATAATGCAGCGCTCTTGCCACCAGTTCCTTGCCCGTTCCGCTCTCGCCCGTCACCAGGACGGTGGTATCGAGGTTGGCCAAATCCTCCAGGAGCCGGTAGATGTTCTGCATCGTCCGGTTCCGGCCGATCAGGCTCTGGAACTGGTGACGCTCCCGCAACTCCCGTTCCACATCCCGCAGCAGGGTGATATCGCGGATGACCATGACCGCCCCCAGGAAATTGCCATGAGGATCGATCAGGGGCGAGCTCGACACGCTTGCCACCTGCTGCGGCCGGCTGTGGCGATCGCACTCGATCCGGTGCTCCTTTACCGGCTCCTTGTTCTCCAGGGTCTGGCGAAGCACTTCGTGACATGCCCGGCCACAGCGTCCCGGGCACGCGGAAAACGGCACTCCGGTGATCTCCGGAACCGACAGCCCGCAAATGGACTCGGTGGAACGATTCGCATCGATGACCACGAAATCCGGATCCACCGTTATGATGGCGTCCTTGACGCTCTCGAAGATGGCCTCG
>SLPT01000402.1 GCA_007131845.1 Desulfobacteraceae bacterium
GATTACGGCTATGACGAGAATTATCAGAATTACTTGTTCGGCACCCATCTTCCCTCCTGTTGGTCAATCGGTTGAAATGCAGTTGTTGTATTGATGTTGCTTTTGACGGTCCTTACCCGGCCGGCCCGATTTTCTCTACCCGTCCTGGTCCTGGTTTTTTTTCCGGACAATGACGCGGCTCCCCTCCACCCGGACTACCTCCACGGCCTCCCCTTTTTCGATGTAGTCGCCCCGCGTGACCACATCGATGCGCCGGTTATCGATCCGAACCGTTCCCGAAGGCCGCAGGTTGGTTACGGCAACCCCCTCCATGCCGAGCAGTTCGGAGAGCTTTTCGTCGTAGGAGACCACGCCGTCGGATTTGCCAAGCGATGCTTTCAGCGCGAGGGGGGAACGCCCCAGAAGCCGAAGGCCGATGAGCGCCACAATGGGCAGAATGATGATATCGGCCAGAACCAGGGTCATGCCGGCATCGAAGGAAATGGTCGCAAATGCGAGATAGACGGAATAACCGAAAAGCCCTGCCGCGATAACGGCAAGGATGCCGCCGGACGGGAGAAGCACTTCGGCGATCAGCACAACCAATCCCGCCAGCTGAAAAATCATGGGCGTGATCCACTCACTGCTCACTGCTGCTCCTTTCGCTGAACCACGATCCAGTTTCCGCGTATTTCGGACACAACCACCGGGGTTGCCTGCTCTATGTACTCATTATCTGCGATCACGTCAAATATTTCCCCATCGATTTCGACCTTTCCGGATGGACGCAGGTACGTCAGGGCGGTCCCTTCGTCTCCCACCTTCGCGCGCAGGGTTTCTTCCGAATCGGCATGGGCATCCCCCAGGTCCGTTACGAGGAAAGGGCCGCCGCTTCTGGTGGAGAACTTCGGCAGAAAAAACCGGACGATAAAAAGCCCTGCCAGAAACGCCAGTATTAACGAGCCGAGCACCCGGATGATATTGTGCACCAATATGTCAAGTTGCCAGGGAATATCCGGGTCCGGTATAACAAAATCCTGCAGTGCCAGGACAAAACCTGCAGTAATGAGGGCGACGCCGGCCAGACCGGCAATCCCGAATCCCGGCAGGACGAACACCTCAATCCCCATAAAGACCAGCCCCAGCAAAATGATCAGCAACTCGGTGTAATCGGCCAGTCCCACCGTGTACTGACCGAAAAAAACAATGGCCAGCAAAACCACGCCGATGGTGCCCGGAAAGCCGAATCCCGGCGCCTGCATTTCGATATAGAGTGCCGCAAGGCCGACCATGAGCAAAATAGGTGCGATGGAACCAATAAACCGTACCATTTCCTCGGACCAGCTGGGAGCAAAGCGGATCAGTGTATACTCCCCGTAACCCATGGCTTCCAGCATGGATGGTATGTCGGGTTGGGTCATCCTTGAAAAACCGAAGTCAAGGGCCTCCCTGTCGTGCATGGTGAGAAGCTGTCCCTCGGGGACCACGGTCCGCCGGGATGCAACCTGCGCCAGCTCATCTTCCGAAAGATCGTCGTATGCCGAATCCGTGACGTAGCGGATTTCCCCGTCTTCCATCTGAAGTTCGTAGACCACGATTTCCGGCGTCACCATCGCCTCGGCCAGGGCCTCCGGGTAATTGTTTCTCTGGGCAAGGGCCCGGAATTTCGCCCGGATGGGCGACTGGAACTTTTCGCCGAGCATCTCGGGGCCGCCCTGTCCGATGGTGATGGGCGCGGTATCCCCCATGGTGGAGCCCGGTGCCATGACAAGATCGCTTGATGCCAGTGCGATAAGGGCCCCGGCGGAAATCGCCTTTTCCGGTATGAACGATACGGTTTTACCCTCCGGAAAACTGATGAGGGTGTCGACGATTTCCATGGCCGAATCGACCCGCCCGCCGTAGGTATCGACTTCCACGACAACCAACTCGTAAACCTCCCGGGAAATCTCCTGATACGCCCGCTGGACGTAGGCTGACAGACCGGGGTCAACGTCGCCTTTGACCTCGATGATATATATGGCATCCCCGTTTTCCCGGGCATCAAAGGCCCCGGGCAGCAGAAGAAAAAAGGCTGCCACAGCCAGCCAGATATAAAATCGGAAATGAAATATCCGGGCATTCATTGGCGTTCTTGCACCCCTGGTTGATAATAAATAAAGGAGATTCGGACAGGCGGATATAAGGA
Organism: Desulfobacteraceae bacterium; assembly: GCA_007131845.1. Lineage (GTDB taxonomy): Bacteria > Desulfobacterota > Desulfobacteria > Desulfobacterales > Desulfosalsimonadaceae > B1SED10-16. The sequence goes on from SLPT01000402.1 coordinate 2,168, forward strand.
TGAACCGCACCTTCTGTGGTATTACTATGGCCTGCGCCCCCTGTCAACAGCATGCATACCCCTTTTCATCATTCCGCACGATTTCCCGCCCATCATTTCATCGCACCCCCTGAGTCACCAGTCGCGCCATTAGCTACAGCAAGTTCCTTCCATGCAAGCCCCGGAGCGACGGCAACAAAAAACCGGGACTGGAGAGGTTCTTTACCGGCCCGCAGCTGATGCAGCCTTCGGAAGTCCTCAAGATTGAAAACTTCATAAAAAATCCAATATCCGGCCCTGAGCGCGATTCCTCTTGATTTAACGTACGTCAAGTACGGATATATTCTTCTTCAATCGCGCAAGTATAATTCTTGAAAATTTTACAAAAAGTCGTCATATCTGAGTTTTTAAAAATGCAATAAGATTAGTATTTATAGAAAAAATGTGCTCAATCTATAGTGAGATATGAATTTTTTTTAGATTATGATTTATATAATCTAAATATTTTTCTTGACTTATTGTTAAGTTTTTCTATGATAAATTTTATGAGAATATATTATTTCAGATAACCATAAAGTAAATTATTAAATCAGAAATAATAGCATATATATGATAATTTATCGAATCAAATAAGAACCAGGGGGGCCTCATCATGCCCGGACAGGGAAGGGTTGATGACAGAGCGCTGGGCATCGACAAGCATCGTTGCAACGCATGTCCGCACGTGGTATCCGGGCCGGCCACGCAGGGCTCCGGCACCGTGATCGTCAATGGCAAGCCGGCAGTGCGAAAGGGAGACAAGGGCAAGCATGCCGCTTGGCGGATCAAATATCTGGAGTGCCCAGGCAGGGACTTTCGCAGTGATAATCAAGAGTATGCAAGCGTTTCGCGTGGGCGACATGACCGATCATTGCGGGGGCAGGATTGCAGATAGCGGCCAGCGGCAATGTCATCAGCGGAAACAGCCTTTCGGGCGGATCCTGCAGTGCGGCAAGCAATTGCGCGCCTCTTGTTTGCGACTGCAATACAGGCGAATAAGGCAGCAAAACCCATGGCCTCTCAACACTACAGCCTGTCCCGCTACTGATTATGCCTGGATTTCCTCAGTTGGCAATATCTGTTTTCCATGTCGAATCGTGAGTATGGATACCTGTTTTGTTCCGATATGATAGATGATCCGATAATTGCCGTAAATTAACTCCCTGAATTGACTTTCATTGATTTCAGGGACGATCCGTCCGGTTTCTGGATTCGATCGAAGCTGCTCCACCTTTGAAAATACTGTGTGAACCCATTTTTCTGCTGCCAAAGGCTTATCTTGAGCAATGCAATCAACGATTTCCAATGCCCTTTCAACAGCAAGAGGAGACCATACTATTTTCATTCAGTAGCTCGCTTCATTAGTTTGTCTTTTGCCTTTTGGTGGTTGATCCCTTCTCCTTCCGCCAGTTGGTTAAGAGAAATTTGGATGTCTGAAAGAAGCTCAATTTTTTCTTGCATCGCTTCAAATTCATTTGCGCCCAACAGTACAGCAACGCCTTTGCCATGCTGCGTAATGATAACCGGTCGCTTGGTTTCATGGACTTGTTTGATATAAGAAGCCATGGCATTTCTGACTTCTGACATTGACCTGATGTCTTGATCGATTTTGAACTTTTGCATTTTGCACCTCTTTTTGGTATTAATTTTGTACATAATAACATACAAAATCAGGTACGACCAACTGTTTTTTTTGGGTGCAAAATCTTTCCGAGCTTTGGAGAGGATATCTTTCGGTTTGTGGCGGTCATTTATTCGGTAAGAAGAAGGATGAGCTTGCGGGGGCCGTGCATGCCTTTGAAGGGCTTGCCCTGGATGTCGGCGGTCATGCTGGGGCCGGTGATGAAAACCATGTGGCTTGGGGGCTGATCGATATAGCAGCTTTGGGATAACGCGTCTTCGAACGTGGGGACAATGCGGGCGGTGGATAGTACGGCAATATGGATTTCCGGGGCAAGAGATATGAGGCGGGCGTGGTCCCGGTGAAAGGAAAGAACGATGCTGCCGGACTCCGCAACGCCAAAATCTGCGCCGGTAAGCCCGGCATCCGCGTCATTGAAGAGTGCTTCCGTGAAATCCTCTCTGCCGGAAAAATCGGTTTGGGGACGGATATCCGAACCCGTCGGCAGGCCACAGGCTGAAACAACGCGGCGGATGCCATGCTCGTGCAATATTTCAGACAGAAAAGCGGCCGCGTCCTGCCCGGAAGCGACACGGTAGACAATGCCGGTCTGGGCCGTGAACCGTTCGCAGAATACATCCACCAGACTGGAGCGGTCAATGACCCGATCCACGGGCGGCTTGTCCGGCACCCTGCCGGGAGTCGCCTGGCGCAGGGAAGAAAGAATGGTTTCCCGCGCGTTATCCGACATGATCGTCTCCTTTCCCTTCCGGATCATCGTGCCACAGACTGCGAAAGGATCTGGAAGGCCCCTCCGGCAGGTCCCGGGATTGAAACCAGTTTTTGAAAACGCCCGGCGCACCTTTTATAACACCGTCTTTCGCACGCAGGTTGAGGGTGCTTCGCAGTCCCCTGCCCGCAGCCTCCCACAGCGCCGGATGGCTTGCCGCCTTCACGTAGGCCGCCACCATCGCCCTTTCGGGAAGAGACGACCCGCTTCCGTGCAGCAGCGGGTCCCCATCCACGTCCCGGCTCCGGTAGTGGCGCATCAGCGACGGGTGGTCGACCCCGGCCGGGCAGATATCCCGGCAGGTGCCGCAGAGGGTGCAGGATTTGAAAAGATCCCGGGTTGCAGACAGGCCCAAAAGAAGAGGGCTTACCACCTGCCCCATGGGGCCCGAGTAAGCCCAGCCGTAAGGGTACCCGCCGATCTGCCCGTACACGGGGCAGGCATTGAGGCAGGCCCCGCAGCGAATGCACTGCAGGGCGTTCCGGGTGACGGGATCCCGGTAAATGCGGCTTCGGCCGTTGTCCAGGATCACGATATGCAATTGCTCGGGACCACCCAGTTCATCCTGCTTTTTGGGACCGCAGTCCATGGAAACATACGCGCTCATAAGCTGGCCGGTGCTGCTGCGGCACAGCAGGCGAAGAAGCTCA
>SLPT01000028.1 GCA_007131845.1 Desulfobacteraceae bacterium
ACAAGGTGATTATCCCGAAGGAAAACGAAAAGGATCTCAAGGAGATTCCCGCAAGCATCACCCGGCAGCTCGAAATCGTGCCGGTGGAGCACATGGACGAGGTAATCGCCCATTCCATCATCATGGACGAAGGAATCTCCCTGTATAAGAACCCGGAGCAGTTTCAAATGCACAAGCCGGAAGCCGACCGGGCCCGGGCGATGCTTACGAACCACTAAAAAAAACCAATCCGGCCCGTTTTTATCTTGACAAGACGGCCGCCGGATTGTAAAAAGCAATCTTTAAACGCTGGCGAAACAACGCCGGCAAACAATCATTTGAAACCGGCATGCATACCGGCAAAAAATGATTTCTACGGGCGGGTAGCTCAGTTGGGAGAGCGGCGGCCTTACAAGCCGTAGGTCACAGGTTCGAGCCCTGTTCCGCCTACCAGTCATTACCGCAAACCATGCGGGGGCGTAGCTCAGTTTGGTTAGAGCGCCGGCCTGTCACGCCGGAGGTCGCGAGTTCGAGTCTCGTCGCTCCCGCCACCAATTAAAAAAGGGTTTAAGAGCAATCTTAAACCCTTTTTTTTCTTTGCCGCTATACAAATTGCCGCGGCCCCATTGAAGCAAGATAGTTCAATTGATATTTTATTGACAGACCCTCCGTTTTCCGCGGCTTAATTGCCGCGGCCCCATTGAAGCTAAATCTTGGCGTTGTCCTGATTGCTCCCCCCAGGAAGGCTGCAGGGGGAGTAGCCCCAATCCATGCCAACCCACTCAAGTCTGCCTTGTTGTCGGGCAGCCGTTTGTTGAATTTGTTTTGGAACATCATCCACAAGGAAGCCGTAGACTGACTCAAACCGAAGCGCTCGAACTGTTGAGGGGCGAGCATGAGAGGGGGCATTTACACTCGGCCTGGTTCAAGGATGCGATGCTGGATCGTTTCTATTCAATATGCAATTGCTGCAAGTGCTGTTGCGGTGGTATCGAAAGCATGATGAAATATGGGGTCCCGATGATAACATCATCGGGTTATGTCGCTGAAATTGATGTTTCAATTTGCGATGCCTGCGGCACTTGCGTAGATTTTTGTCTCTTTGAAGCTCTCTCAGTTGATGGAGAGTGTGTTGTAAACTGGGATAAATGTATGGGATGCGGAGTGTGTGTCGGACAATGCCATTCAGAAGCCATAACCCTTTCCCGGGATGAACTCAAAGGCGAACCGTTGGACGTTCGGGCAATTGCAAAAGGAGCGCGGCCATTTATACAAGATGCTGCGTGAATTGCTAATGCCATTAATTTAGTTTGGGAAGCCAAGAAATGCACCATGCTTATCTGCGCGGGATATAAGTATTCTGTGTAGGCCCGAAACATCAATAATGCTTGCCAGCCCAGGCAATATTCCCGGGCCTGCTGAAAAATGCACCTTGAATCTGGCAATCCGCTCTGCCCCGAAATTCGCATTACTGACGGGGTATAGCCGCATGGTGCACTATGTTAAATTATTCAGTGTTGTCCGACTATGCTTTTGCATGTAATCGGGGGGCTTGTTGTTCTTTGAAAAAAATATTCATCTGGGTTGTAGCCTGATTCACGCAGTTGGTTTTGGATTTGTATTCGCAGTTCCCGGACACGTTGTAAGTTTTCAATATACTCCATCTTCCCTGCGTGATAGTGTTATGGTATGGTCCTCCAAAAATTTCCACTGCGAGGAGGTATCATGGCCCAATCGAGAAAATCTGAAAGCGAAAAAAAGCCCCGTTAATGTGACAGGCGAGAATTGTCGAATGGATGGAAAAAAAATAATTCGTGAACGAATTAGCTCTTGACAAAAGACTTCTCATGGAAGTTACTAAAGAAAAGAGGTAGAAACTGATAAATTGGATGAAAAAGCACAGCGGTAAAGATGCGGCTTTAAAACAAAGGGTTTTGACTTTTTCACACTGGCTCCGATATCAATATATTACTTGCCGGAGAGACCTGGACATGATATTAGTATGATGCGTGGTTTTGTTTCGATAAAGTTAGATTTTTCGCGATCAACTAGCAGGCAAAACAACAATATTGTTTTATCACCATTAGCCAGCGAAAGAAAGATCATGATTACACTCGCTCAAAGTATTCATTTAACCCGCAATAAAAAGAAAAAAATATGACACAAAAAAATCAAAGAAACTTGAACATCTTAACATCAATGGGAAAGCGATACTTCGGGAAAGTGGATGTTCCAAATGAAAATTTCAGGACTACCGATCTGCTTAACAGCTCGAACGTCTACTGGCGGGATCCTAATGAAAAATGTTATGACAACGCCGTTTTAATGCATGACGTAAAACTCTACATTGACGAAGGCATTGTGTACAAGCACCTCGACAAAATTCAAATCCGGATTGCTGAAATCATATACTTTTACGACTCACTTGAAACTGTGGGAGACAAAAGCGAGAAACAACGCGCATCCCAAATGGTTAAGCAATCTCACGAAAAACAGCAGCAGGTTAACATCATCATTCCGATTGGAGCCTCCTCATTTTACGATATTACGGGTACTTTCTACGGCCTTTTCAAAAAAAAATCCAGGGACCGGTTTTTCCCAATCACTCAGGCAACTATACTTAAAATTTACAAAAAAACGGATACGTGGAGCAAAAGAGAAATTAATCTACCCCATCGGTTCATCTGCATCAATAATAATGCAGTCGAGTCCATCAATATTGCTTAGTATTTAAGTCAAAATAAGATGTATGAATGCTATACAATATACATAACTTCCTTGCCTTCACGGACCGTATTCCCTGGCATCCTGAATTTTGCACATTGAATCTGCCAATGTGCTCCGGGCGGAAATTCGCAATCCTGCCGTTCAATAGCCGTATTCTGCAATCCAGGTCGTCGAAGAAGCATTTTCGCGTCTGCTTTCTTTTGGGACGGGTTTGCGATCAATGTATAAGGCTTGGCCCCGGCTAGAAGTCGGCGTTAATCGAGAAAACAGTTTGCATATGTCCTTTATTATGGGCATTATGTATGAAAAATATTTGTGTCGACAAGACGCTTTATATTATATCCTTCCGGGCTTCTAATCATGGTTTGGGCGAAGGAGGTTACGTTGATAGCAGCGCAAACTTCGGGCGACGCTTCCGCGCCCGGGTACTCCATCATCATTCCCGAAGAAACCATGATCCATGCTGCTGATTACCTGGAAAGGTTGCGGTTAAGCAAAGCACAGCCTGGAGGATACCTATGTGATCGCCTTCAGGGTGCGGACGTTCGAGCCTTGACAGAACTCGATCTCCTCAGCAAGTTGATTGACAACAAACCACCTCAGATCTTCGCCGAGAATGCCGTGTCCGGAGACGGGTCCGATTGGATCCTGACTGAACTCGGCTTGCTGGGCGATATCTCTATCGCTGTGCCGGTGACCGTCTTCGATGACGGCAACCATCATTTCCCGACGCTGCATGTACCTCCCTTTTCAGGTATGCTGATCTTTACTCCCGGCGCTCTCTTGCGAAATGGACGGGGAAATACCCCGGCTGACTGGAATGAGGCGACTGTGGCGAATGGAAAGCTTTCGACAGAGGGGTACTACAATCTGTACCGGCGCAGACTCCTCCCGGTCTTCCGCTATCTAAACCACCGAGCAAATAAGCCGCGCTCCGCCTTCGTGACCGTGCCGGGCCTCGGTTGCGGGCAGTTTGCCGGCCCGTTCCGGGGTCAACTTGGCACCCGATTGCAGGGCGTCCTGCAGAGATTCTTGACTGAGCACGGCGCCTCCTTCCCAAACCTGAAGGCTGTTTACTTCGACCCATACGGGGAGTGCGAGAACGCCCGCAGCGAAATCCACGGCATATCTTTCATGGTTCGTCCGCTGAGGCGGCCGGGGAATGAAGGAAAGTCGCAGCTTTGCCACCCGAGTGCCTATGCTGAGCGGGGTGACGATTTTTCAGGCTGCGACTTGTATAGTCTGGTCGCCTGGGATCACGTTTCCTGGCCCGGCAACGACTTCTTCGGCGACTCGCGCGCCACCGACGATGGTGTAAAAGCCGCCGCGACCAATTCAATGTTCGTGCTTACGGGCATTGAGGGGCAATACGATCCCGGACAAGGGAAGTACCAACCACTTCAGCCCTACCGCAACTGGCAAGCTGTGGTCGAAGATCGCATGCTTACGCGGAGCCTTCGATTGTGGAACCCATTAGCCGTGTGGCGGTCTGGTGAACCAGCGTAATACTACATTTTCAAACCTCCAGGTTTATGACATTTTCATACTGGCGCTGACATTAAGCAGATAAACAGAAAAAATTAATAGTGTCGTTACACTAAATAGACAAACCAGGGAGGATATCATGAATCTTGATCGCATGGTTTTTCGTATCGCCGGTTTTTTCATACTGCTGAGCCTTCTGCTTTGGTGGCTTCATAGCTCTTACTGGTTGTTTTTTACCGCTTTTGTAGGGTTCAATATGATCCAGGCGTCTTTTTCCGGGTTCTGCCCACTGGCCATGATATTAAAAAAATTCGGGGTCAAACCAGGCAGGGCTTTTTAAAGAGCCGCCAGATCCATAAGTAAAGAGAATAAATGACTTCAGATCTTTCAAAGCGTCTCGAATCAATGTAACGGCGCCTCAATAAAAGATGTTACATCCATCCCGATCCGATTGAAATGCTTTACAATTACCCGGAAGTCGGAGACAAGGAAGTTGTTGGTTCTATTTCATCCGCAGTGGCCTATGGAAATGTTCGGCAGGTTTTTAACAGCATCGGCACCGTACTTGATACAATGGGCTCCTCGCCTCGTCGGTATCTGCTCGAATGCACGCATACGGATTTTCAACATGACCTGGACGGGTTTGTCCATCGTTTTGCCACCGGGCGCCACTTGGCTGCAATGCTGGCAGGGATTAAAGGAGTGCTTGAAACTTACGGAACGCTCCAGGATGGCTTTGCCGCCGGAGTCGAAAAAGCGGACGCCAATTATCTTCCAGCCTTGGGTAGATTTGCAGGTGCAATCCGTTCAAATTGCGGTCAAACTGATCCGGGTCACCTGATCGACCATCCGGAAAGGGCAGTGCATGCAAGCGCCTTCTCCTGTTTCTTAGGTGGATAATTCGCAGTGATGACGTCGATCCCGGGGGCCGGAACGGCCAGCATGGTCAGGTGCCGGCTGACAAACGATGCCGGATTGAATTCCAGCAGCAGACGGTGAGCTGTTTGCGACAGGTTTTTCAGGCGCCCCAGTGTCCCGACCCATCGCC
>SLPT01000390.1 GCA_007131845.1 Desulfobacteraceae bacterium
GATCCGGTAAATGTTCAGAATCGAGCCGGTGGAGATATCGATGCTTTCCACTAGATCCTCATCATCATAGACGCGGTTTCCGGAAAAGCCGATTTCACGAACCGTGGGCTTCTCCTGGACCCGGAAGATCACGATAACACCGTCTTCCTCGCGCTCGACAGCCACCTCCACATCATCGAAGTACCCCATCTCATAAATGGCCGTGAGGTCTTCGGAAAGCCGGCCCTCGTCGTAGGCGTCTTCCTGCGCGGTTTGGATGACCCGCTCGATTGCTGCATCCTCGATACGCTGGTTTCCATCGATGAGAACGGACTTGACGCTCTCCCCTCCAAATGCCGGGGCCAGGACGGCCGCCAGCATGACAGTCACCAATGCAATGGCAAAAGTGCGTATGTTCCGAAAAAACATGGATTCACCCAATAATAGTGATGCACTCGTAAAAAGTCGCGACCTGACGGCTTTATAAAAAGTCTAAGATCAAGGCTTGCGCAATACCGAAAAATGCAGCGTACTTAGCCTACGTGTATGTCTACAAGGCGTAAGCCGCAAATTCTGAGAGATTGCGCGCAGGCGCAGATATTGGACTTTTACGAAGCCGTCAATAGTGAGCAGTTCTGCAAAAAAACGTATCATTCGATATCCACGAGTTTTCCCTCGTGGATGGTCATTTGGCGCTGCATATACCTGGCCAGCTTCATGTTGTGGGTGACAACCACCATCGTCATCCCCATTTCCCGGTTGAGCTGTAGCAGAAAATCATGAACCTGGGCCGAATTTTTCGTATCCAGGTTGCCGGTGGGTTCGTCCGCCAGCAAAATCCTGGGCTTCAAAACGAGCGCCCGCGCCAGGGCCACCCGCTGCTGCTCCCCCCCGGAAAGATCGGTGACCCGGTGGGAAAGGCGGTCTTTCAGGCCGACACGCACGAGGATGGCCTCGGCTTCCGGCCGGATCTCCCGCCGGGGCATGCCGGCAATAAACCCGGGTATCATGACGTTTTCCAGGGCCGTGAACTCGGAAAGGAGATAATGAAACTGGAAAACAAAACCGATGGTGCGATTCCGGAATGCGGCCAGCCGGGTCTTGTCCATGCTGAAGACGTCTTTTTCCCTGAAAAAGAACCGGCCGGCATCCGGCTTGTCCAGGGCCCCGAGGATGTGCAGCAGGGTGGATTTGCCGATACCGGATTCCCCCACCACGGCGATGCTTTCTCCTTGGGCGATGGAAAGCGATGCATCGGAGAGAATGTCAATGGGGCTGTTTGTGGTTTCAAACCCCTTGGATATCGACTCCAGGCGAATAAACGGCGTGGTTTGCTTTTCATTGTGAATATCAGCCATATCGGATCGCCTCCACGGGATTCAGCTTCGAAGCCTTGTGCGCTGGATACAGGGTCGCCAGAAAACATATAAGCAACGCCGCCCCGATGATGGTTGCAATGTCTATCAATTCAAGCTGCACCGGCAGGGATGTGAAATAATAGACGTCGCCCGGAAGCTCGATGAATTTATAGTGCTTCAGCAGCAGGCTGCCGGCAATCCCCAGCACCGCACCAAGAAACGTCCCGATCACGCCGATGATCATCCCCTTGAATACGAAAATCTTCCGGATGCTCCTGTCGGTGGCGCCCATTGCCTTGAGTATGGCGATATCCCGAGTCTTGCTCATGACCAGCATGATGAGCGTACTGGCAATATTGAACGCGGCAACCAGGACGATGAGCGTCAGGATGATGAACATGACTTCTTTTTCCAGCTTCAGAGCCTGGAAAAAATTCCGGTTGAGCTCCATCCAGTCCACCGACCAGTAGGGAAATCCCAGTTCTTCCGTTATCTGGCTTGAAAGTTCATCCGCGCGGTAGATATCGTCGATCCTGATCCCGAGGCCTGAAACGCTGTCCCCTGTTTTCAGCAGGTTCTGGGCGGCGGTTAAATGAACGTATGCAAGGGAGGCATCGTACTCGTGAAACCCGGAGGAAAAAACACCCGTCACCTCGAAGCGGCTCATGGCGGGCATATGCCCGGCTGGCGACATGATGCCGCGCTGGGAGATGAGATAGATGCTGTCTCCGGCTCTCACGCCGAGCCGGTCGGCAAGATTCTGGCCGATGACGATTCCCGGGATGCGGCGGCCATTATCTTCCGATCCGCCGGGCACCAGCTTGTGGTCAAGCGCTTCATCTCCGATGCCCATGATTTCCGTTCCCCTGAAGGAAGGATCAAGCCCCCGGAGCATTGCACCGGACATTCCCCTGGCCGAGCGGAGCATCACCTGGGTTTCCATGAAAGGCACAACAGCGTCGATTCCGAAGCGAGCGTCAATCGTTTCGGCCACCTCCCGGTAGTCCTCGAATCGCTCTCCCTGGTGTCGGACCACGATATGCGGCTCCACGCCAAGGATCTTGGATTTAAAAAACGACTCCGCCCCGGACATGACGGCAATGACGATGATCAGGGCCATCACCCCGACGGTGACCCCGGCCATGGAAAGCACGCTGATAAAAGAGATGAATCCTTGTTTCTGGCGGGATTTCAGGTACCGGCCGCCGATAAAATATTCAAAAGGCATTTTCACCCGATAGATTTCACGTTGCAGTTGGAAAAGCGCACAGAGGAAGGGTTATTTCGATTCTGCGGGCTTAAGATGCGGAAACAGAATCACGTCCCGGATGGACGGCGAGTCCGTCAGCAGCATGACCAGGCGATCAACACCCACGCCCGCGCCGGCGGCAGGCGGCATCCCATATTCCAGGGCTTCTATATAATCCTCGTCCACCGTGTAGACGGCGCCTTCTTCCATGTCCCGGTTTTCGACCTGACGCAGGAACCGTTCCTTCTGGTCGACCGGATCGTTTAATTCCGAAAAACCATTGGCGATCTCCCGACCCGCGACAAAAAGCTCAAAACGGTCGGCAATATCCGGGTTTTTCGCATTTCTTCTCGACAAGGGCGATACTTCCACCGGATAGCCCGTGATAAATGTGGGCTGCACCAGGCGGGGTTCCACCAGGTGGTCAAAAATCTTGGTAAGCAGCTTGCCCGGCCCCAGCGGCCTGCCGTCGGGTCCGGTAGTGCGGATTCCTGATTCTTTGGCGAAAGCTGATAACCGCTCGGCATCCTTCGTGATATCCGGATCCACCCCCCCGATGGACGTAACGGCCTCGACCAAATCCAGGCGGGCGAATTTTGCGCCAAAATCGATCTCGTTTTCCTGATAGAGCACCTGCGCCGATCCGCATACATCAAGCGCCACCCGGGCAATCATCTTTTCCAGAAACCCCATCAAATCCTCGTAGGTGGCATAGGCCTGGTAGAATTCGAGCATGGTAAATTCGGGATTATGCTGCGTGGATATGCCCTCGTTTCTGAAGTTGCGGTTGATTTCGAACACCCGCTCGAAGCCGCCCACCAACAGTCGCTTCAGGTACAATTCAGGGGCGATGCGCAGGTACAAATCAATCCCCAGGGCGTTATGGTGCGTCCTGAAAGGCCTGGCATCGGCCCCGCCCGGAATGACCTGCATCATGGGGGTTTCCACCTCCATGAAATCGCTTGCACCCAGAAACCGGCGCATCGACGCCATCAGGCGGGTTCTTCGGAGAAAAACATCCCGGGTGCCTGCGTTCATGGCCAGATCCAGGTACCTTCGCCGGTAGCGCTTTTCCGGATCCTTCAGTCCGTGAAATTTTTCGGGAAGCGGCCGGTACGATTTTGCAAGCAGCCGGAACCGATCGGCCAGCAGCGTCGTCTCCCCGGTCTTTGTTGCAAACAGGGAGCCGCTTACGCCGATGAAATCGCCAATATCCAGTTTTTTAAAAAGGTCATAGGCTTCCCCGCCGACCTTGTCCTTGCGGATGTAGGCCTGCATCTGACCGGTCCGGTCCCGCATGCGGACAAAGGACGACTTCCCGAAACGGTTGATCGCCATGATCCGCCCGGCAATCGCGAACGTCCCCGCTTTTTCGAAGATCTTTTCCCTTGCGGCGCTGTCGTCGGAATCACCGGGAGTATGGGGGGGCGTATGGGCCTCATTGGCCCCTGGCGCGGAAAGGGTTTCAAAGATATCTCCCACGGTATGCGTGGCTGTGAAATCATTGGGAAACAACTCGACGCCGGACTCCTGTAATTCACGGATTTTCTGCCGCCGTTTTTCAATAACGTCCTTTGGCTGCTCCATCTGCCTGTATGCTCCTGCGGTGCCGTCGCACCCGGCCGGGCACTGATTCATCAGCCCCCAAAACCGGCTGAAACCGGGCTTGTCTGAGTTTGCGGTTCAACGCACTTGCTACCTTATCTGCCGCACAATGTCAAGCATTGACAACAGCTTTTCAGGGGGCAATCAAGCACTCAGGCAGATAGCGTTGCAAGTAGAGAAAAAGGTTGGCATGCTTGGTATGGTAGGTATGTTTCCGACTGTCACCCGCGCTATCGGGCGCTTTTGAATTTCACCGTCACCACGGTCCCTTCCCCCAGGGAAGACTCGATGTCCACGAGCCCGCCGTACAGCCCCACCATCTGCTGAACGATCGATAAACCCAGCCCGGTGCCGCTGGGCTTGGTGGAATAAAACGGATTAAAGATCCGCTCGATCTGTTCCGGAGGAATTCCTGAGCCGGTATCCGAGATTACCATGCGGATGGTTCCTCTGCCGGCCTGGGCAAGCATGACGTCAATCTTTCCGGGTCCTTCTATGGCTTCGGCGGCGTTATTCATGAGATTCCAGACTACCTGCCGAAGGTGTTCCGGATCGATCCGGATCAGCAGGGAGGATTCAGGCGGAGCATCCTTCCACACCCTTATATCCACACGGCTTTTGAAAGCAGGATCCCGCTGCAGCAGGGATACCAATTCTTCCACTGCTTCATCAAGTGCCACATCCCGAATCTCTCCGGCCTGGGGACGGGAAAACATCAAAAATGTCGTGACCAGGGAACTGAGACGGTCGGCCTCCCGCAATACGATGCGCATGAGCCGGTCATGGGATGGATCATAGGGGATCGAATCCTTGAGCATCTGAATCGATCCGGAAAGGGAAGCCAGAGGATTTTTTATCTCGTGGGTCAGCCCGGCCGCCATTTCACCGGCCGCAGCCAGCCGTTCCACCCGTTTCACCTGATCTTCCATGGCCCACAGTTCCTGCTTGGCGCTTCGCTCCTGCTCGGAGAGAACCCCGCTCAGAAATGCCACCAGGTAGCAGGCGCCGATGATCATCACCAGCCGGAAAAGAACATGCTGCCA
>SLPT01000156.1 GCA_007131845.1 Desulfobacteraceae bacterium
GACGGCTTTGTAAAAAGTTTAAGATCAAGGCTTGCGCGATTTCGAAGAATGCAGGGTACTTGGCTTACTTGAAATTCTGAGAAATCGCGCGTAAGCGCAGATATTGGACTTTTACGAAGCCGTCAACTCTAAACGCAAACAGGGGCCTAACCTGAGGAGGAAACCATGCGACCGATCCAAGAGCCGACAGTTTACCTGATCGCAAAAACCATGCTCGAGCCCGAAGGACTCGAAGCCTACCTGAAAGACATCGGCGCCCCGGACTGGAAGCCCGATTCGTCGGTATCCGACTGCGAAAACCTTGTAGAAGCCGGGGGGCGCATGTGCTACCGGAGCTGGCAGCCCTATGATCCTGCCAAGCCGGAAGCCACCAACCCGAATGTCACCCGGGTGCGCCAGGGAAACGACACCTACATTGAAAACGTGCTTAAAAGCGGGCATGGATCAGTGCTTGAACACGCCAGTCTGACATTTATCTGCAGAAACGTCTCACGGGTCTTTACCCATGAGCTCGTGCGCCACCGGGCCGGGATGGCATACTCCCAGGAAAGCCTGCGCTACGTCCGACTGGACGACATCCCCTTCTGGATTCCGGACAGCGCTGCCGAAAACGACCGGGCGAAAAACAAGATCGTGGAGATCGTCGACTTTCTCGAAAACGCCCAGAAAGAGCTTGGCGAAATATTCGGCATGGACGATATCGCCGATTTCACAACCAAAAAGCAGCTAACCTCCATGTTCAGGCGGCTCGCCCCCATCGGCCTGGGAACCACCATTATGGTTACCGGGAATCTGCGCTCCTGGCGTCATATCATCGAAATGCGCACATCCTCCCACGCAGAAGAGGAAATCCGCCTGGTAACCGGGAAAATCGCAGCCATCTGCAAAAAACACTTTCCCAATGTATTCCAGGACATGGTATTTGACGAAGCGTCCGGGAGTTGGACCTTCGGACACACCAAAGTATGACCTATGCAGAAGAGCCGGATGATGCATGCCGTGCGGTTTGAAAACCGGGCGATCGTGAAAGTGGCTTCCCCGATTCCGGAGCCAGGACCGGAAGAAGCGCTCGTACGGATTCTGACAGCCGGCATATGCGCAACCGACCGGGCAATTTTTAACGGTTATGCCGCTTTTTCCGGAATCCCCGGGCATGAATTTGCAGGCTTGGTGGAAAAATGCCCCGCTCATCCAGACATGGAAGGAAAGCGGGTTGTGGCGGACATCAATATCGGATGCGGGCGCTGCGCGGATAAGCGGCACTGCCCGGAGAGAAAGGTAATCGGAATCCGTGAAAAAGACGGTGCATTTGCTGAGTACTGTGCTGTACCGGTAAAACACCTCCGCCTCGTTCCGGAATCGGTTTCAACCCGGCATGCCGTCTTCACGGAGCCCGTTGCCGCAGCCCTTCGAATCGCCGATCAGGTTGCCATCGGTCGAAACACCCGCGTGGCGGTGGCAGGAGACGGATGCTTGGGTATTTTGTGCGCCCTGGCGCTCTCCTGTTACAGCAAAAACGTGGTATTGCTGGGCAGGCACCCTGAAAAGCTTGAAATTGCAAAACAACAGGGGGTGGATACGTTTCTTGCCGGAAAGGGCGTCCCGCCTGAAGGCGTTCTCCGGGAACTGGGCAGCTTTGATTTTACGGTTGATGCCACCGGCAGCGCCTCCGGCATCGGGTACTGCATTGCCCTGGTCCGCCCGGAAGGGACCGTGGTGGTCAAAACCACCCTCCCCCAAAACACCGCCATCGACCTGTCCGCGGTCGTGGTCAATGAACTGACCATCCGGGGATCGCGGTGCGGTAATATGGATCTTGCCCTTGATTTTCTTAAAAACCGCCGGATCGATGTGGAGCCGCTGATAACAGCCGTTTATCCCTTCTCCCGCTTTGAAGAGGCATTCTTGCGATCCGGGGACCAGGGCAGCCTCAAAATCATAATTGAATTCTAGATGATGCACTCGTAAAAAGTCGCGATCTGACGGCTTTGTAAAAAGTTCAAGATCAAGGCTTGCGCAATTTCGAAGAATGCAGCGTACTTGGGGTACGTGAAATTCTGATAAATTGCGCGTAACGCAGATATTGGACTTTTTACGAAGCCGTCCTAGTTGAAAAGGCGGCGGATGGAATCCTCTATCTTTCTTTCCAGAGGTTGTTTCTCTTCCCCTTCCGTCTGTTCACCATCTTCATCCGGGTCACGAGGCAGCAAGCGGTCAAGCCCCCTGTCCTGTATCTGCCGCCTCAGCTCGTCCCGTCCTCTTTCCTCAAGCTGCTCCCTCACCGCGGAAGCATCCACATCGAAGCGGGGGGACCATAATGAACCGCGGACCTTTACCGGAACAATCTGCCAACCGTCATCAGTCCTAGCCAGTCCCGAAACCAGGTTCTGTGCTCCGATATCGGCCACCAGATCCGGGGCCATACGAAGATCCAGAGCCATGTCGATGGAGCCGTCGAGGCCGATGGAGCCGGCAGGCGCCATGCGGACATCCTCCCCATCGAAATTGCTGTCGATCCGGAACCGGCCTTTCTCCAGGGCAACCGTTCCCTTCAGCGACTCGAAACCCAGCACCTCAAGACGCCCCGATCCCAGAAAGGATGCAAGTCCGCCTGACAGCTCGGTTCCTGAAAGCCGGCCATCGGCAAGATTGAAATCCGCCCGGGAAGTCACCGAGTCCCGGATGGAATGCCAGGTAACGCCTTCCCCCTCCAGGTCCGCCTGGAGAAACATAATCCCGAAAAGCGTATCTGCCGCTCGCGGGAAAAGCGCATTGATGATGTTTTCCAGGTGTGTCTCCCGAACGACAATATCGGCGGCATAGGAGATGGGCTTCCGGTCGAGATACAGCTTCGCTTTGCCGTCCAGGGTGCCGCCTGCCACGTCCCCATGGATGGGATCAACCGTAAGAATATTGTTTTCCAGCAGATAAGCAACATCGAAATTGCTGACCGTCATCTGACGGAAAACAGCCTCAGCCACCTTAAGCGCTCCTTCGACACGGAGAGGAAGATCAAAAGGCCCGGGCTCTTCCGCAGGCTCTGCTTCATCGTCCTCCGGAGGGGGCGGCACAGCGTCCGTATCCTCTTCCACCCCAAGAGCGGCGAGTATCCGGTCGATATCAAGCCGGTCGGCGGTTACCGTATGACGGATACGGATGATATCCCCCATGAGGTTGTCCGCGGTAAAATTCATCCGCACAGGGTTTCCGGCTACGTTGACGACAAGGTTGTCGCTGGCGGCGCTGTCCCTTGCAAGACGAATGGCGCCGTTTAATTCCGGTTTTAACTCGTTGATGGTAGCCCCGATTTGCTCCAGGGTTATCTCCCCCTGCTCCACAAGTTCCGCCGGAACATCCGGCGTACCGCGCAGGTGAACCTGCGCCCCGAGCCGTCCGGTGGGCTGCATTTCCAAAACCGGCTCGACCAGTTTCCGGGGAACAGCCGCCAGGATATCGGATATGGCGATCATGGGCAGCCGTGCCGTTATATCCAGCCTCGGATCGTCCGAGAAAGACCGGACGGAGCCTGATGCTGCCAGCCGGATGCCGTTGAAATCAACCTCGGCAGAAGAAAGGGTGATGCTGTCTTCGGGCAGATCAACGCCCACTTCATAATCGATCACGACCCGGGCGTTCTCAAAAGGCGCCTCGGGCATGTCGGCAAGAACGAAATCAATATTGCGCAGGGTTATACGCCCCTCGGAATCGACGGTTTCAGCCGATGCATCGGCACGGATGTCCATATCGAGTTTCATGCCGCTCAGGTTGGCGGGTAAGTCCTCCGGAGCATATGCCATGAAGGCGGCAACATCGAAATCCCGGATCCGGATCCGGGAAGAGCCGCCCATCGCGGAAGGATCAATGGATCCGTCCAGTCGAATCGATGCGTTGTCGAAGGTCGCTGAAACATCAAAAGGAAACGCCCTGTCCGGTGAAAAATCGGTAATGGATGCATTCAAATCCGTAAGCTGGAACTCCCTTTCCACCATGTGATCCATGAAAACCAGTCTTCCGCCGGAAATGACAATCTCGTTGATCAGCAGATCGATAGCCGCACCGTCGGCGTCCCCTTCTCCACCGGCATCGGAAACTTCAACCACATCCGTCTCGGGGGGGGAAGTGGTTTCTTCGCCGTTTTCATCTTGCTCAATGAGGTCGGAAAAGTTGAAGGTTCCATCGGCATAGCGCTCTACGCGTATATCCGGCGAAACCAGCCGTACCTCGTCGACTTCGACGGAAAATCGCAGAAGAGGCCAGAACCGGTAGCGAAGAACGAGCGATTCCGCCGATACGAACGCTTCGTCTTCGGCCCTGCCGCCTATTACAAAATCGGATAAAACGATCCCGGAGAAAATCCGGATATCAATATCGCCAATGGCAACCGGGCGGTTGAGTTCCTTTTCAGCCAGGGGGATGACGATTTCCCGAACCCGATCCGGAGTGATCAGGATCTTTGCAGCTGCCAGCACACCAACCACCAGCACAACCAGCACAACAGCAACGATGCCGGTAATTTTCAGGAGTTTTTTCATCTGAGACCTTCCTTCCCCCTTTTGAATGGTACGAAATCATTCCGGAAAATACGTCGGGTATTTCTGCGGTTAAAATTTTCGCCGTCCTTGATCCTGACGAAAAATCCAGGTTTTCGTTCGGGCTCTACATACGAAATATTATGCCCGATCAGAAAAAAAACAAGTACGTCATCGCGATAATCAAACTCACTCCCGCGACGGATCGATTTTTCCCCTGAGTGATTTGATTCTGGAGCGTCTGGTTTTGCTCTCCAGACGCCGCCTGCGCGCAGCAGGACCGGGCTTAACCGGTTTTCTGGGCTTTGCAGTCACGGCTGCCTTTCGGATCAGCATGTAAAGGCGCTGCAAGGCATCCTCCCGGTTGGCCTCCAGGCTCCGGAAGCGCATGGACTTGATTACGACAACCCCCGACCGGGAAATTCGTTTGTCATTTTCCGCCATCAATCGTTTTTTCAACTCGTCTGGCAGAGAAGACCCGTGGATATCGAAGCGAAGATGAACCGCTGTGGCGGACTTGTTCACGCTCTGGCCGCCCGGTCCCCGTGCACCGATGGCGGAAATTTCGATTTCGGATTCCGGTATCTGAATTTTATCGGATAACTTCATCATGATCAAGATCCTTAATATTGCCGACGTTTTCTTCGAAATCGAAATCGCAATCGAAATCGAAATCGGCATTTATTACAATGCTGATC
>SLPT01000102.1 GCA_007131845.1 Desulfobacteraceae bacterium
CGTTTTGCAGCCCCTCACGCCCCACGATAACAAACCGGGTAAAGTTTCTGGGATTGGTTTCGATGTTTTCTTCCATCACGGCCATCCCGAACTCTTCCGCCGCATCTTTTCCCGCAATAGCGGCCTCGGAGACATCACCACGCTCCTTGATATGCCGAACAGCCCGGGCGGTATCGGAAACCGAGACCAGATCCCAGTCTCCATGCCGGTCCAGAAACTGCCGACACTGGCTGAAGGCCTGGGGATGGGAGAAAACGGTTTGGATATCGTCGATCTTCGTGCCGGAATGCCCGATGAGATTGTGCTTGATCCGGAGCGTGATCTCCCCGATGATGCGCAGATCGTATTCCAGCAGCAGATCATAGTTTTCATGAACGCTGCCTGCCAGCGAGTTTTCAAGGGGAACCACGCCGAAATCGCATGCGCCGGTTTTTACGGACTCGAACAACCCCCGGAAGGAATCGACAGGCATCGGCTCGACCTGATCCCCGAAAAACTGGGTGCATGCCTTGTGGCTGAAACTCCCGACATCTCCAAGAAAAGCCGCACTCCGTCCTTTTCCGCCCGCCGCCCGCTTCATGGTATCCACGCTGGTCGCCTTGTCCAGGTACCCGAAATCGACCTGTTTATCCACCAGCGGGGCAATCACGTACAAATCCCGCATGAGCTGACCGAACTGCTCCGGGTAGAGGCTCTGGGCGCCGTCGGATGTGGCCCGGTCCGGATCGTTATGAACTTCGATCATCAAGCCGTCCGCTCCCGCCGCAATGGCGGCCCTGGCCATGGGGCTCACCTTTTCCCTGCTCCCGGTGGCATGGCTGGGATCGATTATGACCGGCAGATGGGTCAGCTTTTTGATCACTGGTATGGCGGATAAATCGAGGGTGTTGCGCGTATAAGGTTCGAACGTTCGAATGCCGCGCTCGCACAAAATCACGTTTTCATTGCCTTCGGCGAGAATATACTCCGCGGACATAAGCCACTCCTCGATAGTGGCCGACAGCCCGCGTTTCAGCAAAACCGGCTTGCCAAGCCTTCCGACGGACTTGAGCAGCTCGAAGTTCTGCATGTTCCTGGCCCCCACCTGAACCACGTCCACATACTTCATTACCAGATCCGCCTGCGCCGGGCTGGTGATCTCCGTAACAACGGGCATGCCATAGACCTGCTTCACCTCTGCCAGAATCTTTAGCCCCTCTTCGCCCATGCCCTGGAAGGAGTACGGGGATGTCCTCGGCTTAAACGCACCGCCGCGGAAAAGGACCGCCCCGTAGCGGCGAACCTCCTTTGCAACAGCCATCACCTGCTCCCGGCTTTCCACGGCGCACGGGCCGGCGATCACTACGATCCGCTCGCCTCCGACAGACACGTCGCCGACCTGCACCCTGCTGTCCTCGGGGTGCATCTGCCGGCTGACCAGCTTAAAGGCGGTATCCACCGGCACAACCCGCTCCACCCCCGGCAGACTTTCAAAATACGCGAGGTCGTGTCCCGCAGTCCCGGTAGCGCCGATAATGTTCTGGCCGGCATCCGAAATCTCCCGGTAAATGGCGTTCCCTTCCCGCAGAACACTCAAAATGGCATTTTTCTGCTGGGGCGTAATCGCCTGGTCCAAAATGATCAACATGATTTTTCCTCCTGCCTGAGAGTTTGACGGCTTGGCACAAATCCGAACGGGCCGGCTGCCCGGGCCCTTATAATCTCAAAAACAAAGCCCCGGACGGCTTTTCCGCCCGGGGCTCTTTTTCACGGATAAAAAAACCCCGGGTGGATCATGATGTCCACCCGGGGTGATGTCTTTACAGCCTGTTTTCGCCTACACCACCGGATGGACGCTTCCAAAGAAAAAAAAGAAGCGCCCAAAGCTGAAAAAAAAGATGGTGCGGGGTTTATCCGATATCATTTTACTGTCCTTCTCTTCTTCTGAATCCATTACGGTTACTAATTTTTAGTATCTACAACAACTTTTTTCCACCTGTCAAGCATTCTTTTACCGGCAGCCCCCTTTTTATGCACTCGTAAAAAGTCGCGGCCTGACGGCTTTGTAGAAAGTCCAGGATCAAGGCTTGCCCAATTTCGAAGAATGCAGCTGCCAGGCGTAAGTAAAATCCTGAGAAATTGCGCGCAGGCGCAAATATTGGACATTTATGAAGCCGTCACTTTTTACAAAGCCGTCATTTTTCCGTCGTTGAATCCGGGAACAGATCAAGACCCGAATCGCAAGCCATACTGTCCGTAAAAGAGGCATTCATTTTTTCGATGGCGCCTAAATACGCCCGCGACTGTCCCAGGTAGAAGGCAAGCGGCCTTGAAAAATTGCGCCCGGCGATCCCGTCGATGAACATCTGGCTGATTTCCCGCTCCATGGTCAAAAGCTGCTGGGCCCGGATCAGCACGCAGCGTTCATCGGGCGGCATTTCCTCCAGCAGATTCCGGAACGCCGTCCGCGCCCTTGGCTGGTACATCCAGAAATACAGCAGATCCAGGGCGTTGATGATCATAATCCGGATCAGATCCCTGGAGTTCGAATCGCCCGACTCGAACCACTTTTTTGGCCGCGACATCAGATCATAGACGTCGTATTCCGGAAACTGCATTTCCAGCTTGGCATATACGCCGAAAAACTGCTCCAGCCGATGGCGGTAGTCCTTCATGCGGTTCTGGATATTGCGGGCCCGGTCCACGGCCCCTTCGATAAAGCCGGCTACCAGATCGGAGGCAAACTTGGAAATCACCGCCGCCCAGCTTTGGAGCACCATGGAAACGCCTGCAACGCCTGCCATGGTCAGAAAAGCTCCAAGAAATGCATTGAGCCCGAACGCAACGGGAATCGACAGGGCGGACCGGAAAAAGTTGGCGAATGCCGCCTCCTTCGGAAGTCCCCGGAACAGATTGTGGCTGGTCAGGTACACCCCGTTGACCAGGGCAATGACCGAATAGAGAACGATGGGCGCGGTTTCCGTGGTCACGCCGAAGCCCTTGTCAAGAAGAGTCGTCTTGACGATATAATCCAGCAGCGGAACGGAAAACCCTGTAAACATAAGGGAGTCCGACAGCCGATCCCAACTGACATAATCGTTCCACCGAAGCAGCGAAGAACGCCGGACGCCGCGCCCGGCCACCACCGCCTGCACGATGTTTCGCAGCCCGGTGATACCGAACCAGATGAATGCCCCGAAAAACATCAGGACCCACCAGTCATGGGATAACAGAAACGTCAGAAAGGCCGGGATGAATCCTGCCGCCACCTTGAGCAGGTTCTTCCAGCGGGACTGCAGGTATCGCCAGGAATAGCGCACGCGGTGGGTTTTTTCCGGTGGGGGGGAAAGCGTGAGCCCGTTGGACGGTTCTTTCTTGATCCCGCCCAGGGTAACGATATTCCCTCTTTCCACCATCCGTATGGAATCAGCGCGGTACACCCATTCCTTCCGGCAGGGAAGCCCGATGCGGGACAGTCCCGGAATGCGTCTCATGCCCTGAAGGAGAAGAGCAAACAGGCTTTTTTTATTGTTGCCATTAAGCGCATCGTAGGTTTTACGAAAAGCGATATCCACATGGAACGGAATCATAAGGCGGGGCATCTCCTTTTCGGATTCGATCTGCCTCCGGGTCCTTCCGGGAAGACTGTCCATAATCGCCAGCCCCATTCCGTAAAGCCGGGGAGAATATCCCGTTGAATCGCTTCCCATCCGCCCTTTAAGCGCCTTCACTTTGTACATGTTTTTCAGGGACTCGATATCCGCCAAAACTGAACGCATCTTTTCCGCGCGCCCCGCTGTGGCAGGATCGGAGTCATTGTCCAGCCGATCGATGATTCGCGTGATGATCCGCTTGAGCTTGATGACGTTTCCGGAGTTGATGCATTGCTGAAGCTCGTGGATCTCCGGGATATGGCTCACCAGGTCCTGGGCATGATCCTTGAGGTTGAAGATCTCCAGCCGGGTAATGCGCCCCTTGCAGTCGTAGATCAGCTCCAGCACATCCTCGGACTTCATGTGGGTGAGGTTCAGCGTAATGTTGTAGCCGGATCGGAGCCGATCGAGCCTTTCAATCAGCTCGGGCGCCGTAAGGTTCATCAGGGAAGGCAGGGTCGTTGGATCATAGGGCGGCACGCACGATTTCAGATATTGATCGTAGATCGACTCCATGTCGAACCGGTCCATCGCCGCCACCTGTCGCTCGATGGCGGAGCGCCCGGCTTCATCTGCATTGTCGTATGCATCGCGCAGGCGGGCGGTTTTGTCCGTCATCAGCGGCAGAAAGCGCCGGTGAATGAATTGCGCCAGATGAAGCAGAGATGCCTGGCCGATTCCCACGAAAGCGAGAAAGTCGGCGACTTCCAGTTCGGGGGCATCAATGCCGAACATTTGCGATATTTCCGGGCGATGCACCCGGTTAAATGTTTCAAGTGCTTCAATAACCCGGTTTCTTTGATAATCGGAAACCTCGCCGCCGTCGTTCATGAGGGCGTCCACTGCGTCGTCCGAAAGAAACCGGATAAAATCGTCCGCATCGGCAAAACCCCGGGGGACCCATATGATCTGTGCAAACCCGCCGTGAAAGGCAACCGGGAATTCGATACCGATGCGGACGTCGATTCCCATGATGGACGCGGCCTGCATAAGCTCTCCGGCGGTTTCCGGCCGGATGAAATTGTAGTAGATTACGCGAAGCCGGCGGATCCCCTTGATCCAGGCGTCCATGATCAGGTGCGTGGCGGACTTGCGCCCCTTGGTGTTGGCATCGTGGACATGATCATCAAATGCAAGCTGGTTCCACGCTTCCGGCATTTCCAGCAGTTGATAGCGCTTCAGGTAAAAGCGCACAGTTCGGGGTTTTCCGGATGCTACCAATCGGAAATCATGGGCAAGTTCGAGTTGCCGGGAATAGTTTCCCGCCGCCCGCACCAGGTCCTTCATGATTTCGAGCAAAACGCGCGCCGTGTTCACCTGAAGATCCTGGTCTGTACTGCACATGACCTCGTCGCGCAGCGCCCGAAGGGCCCAGATGCGCTGATCGAGATGCCCTTCCTGAAGGGATTCGAGAAGGTGGATGACGGCGTATGCAATCCGAAGGCCCTTGGTTTCGGCCATCTCCTTGATACCGCGGGGGTGGAGATGATGAAAGAACCTGCGCTGATCGTGGAGGATGGTCTTGTCCCCGCGGATCATCTCATTGACGATCAACAGCAGATC
>SLPT01000194.1 GCA_007131845.1 Desulfobacteraceae bacterium
CGCAGCCGGTAAATAGTGGCGGAACGAAAACCGGGATTTTTGGTTCCGCCACTAAAAATAAAAGGGCAACAGGAAATGGTGCCTGGGGCGGGAATCGAACCCGCACGACCACTGGGATCAAGGGATTTTAAGTCCCTTGCGTCTACCTATTCCGCCACCCAGGCAAATAAATATCTCTTTAAATTTCAGATACTTTTAAAAACTATTTAAAGCAAAATATGAAGATAGGCTTCAATAACCAGGTAAACAAGAGGAGTCATACATGAAAATAAAGGACCATTCAAGATGTTTTCCGCCAGTCAGCAAAGCCGCCTGAAAGCATTACCCTTCGATCGGTTCATGCGGATGACGAAAAGACGGTCGCGGTATTTCAGGGCATGGCTATTGACATACAACAGCTCAGGGGCTTGTTTGCGCCTTGTAAAACACCATTGGATCTGGTAAGGCTTCGCCATGTTGAATACTGCGGCAAACCCAATACCGGACATCATTCTTGCATCCAAATCCCCCCGGCGCATCCGGATGCTCAAGGAGCAGCAGATCGACTTCATGGCCGTCGATTCAGGCGTGGATGAAACTACCGTATCTGCTGCCAATCCGGAAGAACTCGTTTTAAAACTGGCCGTGTATAAGGCAGAGGCCGTATCAGCGGATTACACCGATCGCTGGGTCATTGGAGCGGATTCCGTGGTCGTTGTCGATGGCCGGGTGCTCAATAAGCCGGACTCCAGGGAGCATGCACGGCAGATGCTCATTCAGCTATCCAACCGGACGCACCGGGTGATGACCGGATTCGCGGTTATCCGCCAAACTGTTGGACACCGGTTTGCGGACGTGGTAATTTCGGAAGTGAGCTTCAAAAAACTAGGCAACGAGGAAATCGACTGGTACACAGGGCTGAAAGAGCCCTACGACAAGGCGGGCGGCTATGCCATCCAGGGAGTCGGTGCTTTCATGATCAAAAGCATCAACGGCTCCTATACCAACGTAGTGGGACTTCCCCTATCCGAGGTTCTGGATCACCTGGCGGCATGCGGCGCCCTGCACCGAATCAAAGATTGACGGCTTCGTATAAAGTCCACTATCTGCGCCTGCGCGCAATTTTTCAGAATTTCACGTACGCCAAGTACGCTGCATTCTTCAAAATTGCGCAAGCCTTGATCTTGAACTTTTTAAAAAGCCGTCAGATCGCGACTTTTTACGAGTGCATCAAAGATTGGAATCACGGACCATCCGCAGCCGGAGGCCGGGCAGAAAACGAATCATGAAAACGACGGAAGAAAACCTGGAACATATCCGGCAGAACATCGCCGAAGCCGCCCTCAGAAGAGGCCGGCGCCCCGATGACATCCGGATTGTGGGAGTAACCAAGACTGTTTCTCCCCAACAGATCGCCTCAGCGATCAGAGCCGGCATTGAAATATTAGGGGGAAACTATGTCCAGGAAACCCTGGATAAAATGGCAGCCCTTTCCGCGCTGAACCTGGATACCCCGGTATCCTGGCATTTTATCGGAAGGCTCCAGTCCAACAAGGCAAAATTTGCGGTTAGATATTTCGATCTGATCCATTCCGTCCACAATGAAAAGCTCGCCGCAGAAATCAACCGCCAGGCGGCACGCAATGACAAGGTTCAGGATGTCCTCATCCAGGTCAATACCGGCGACGAATCTTCCAAGAATGGAATTAATCCCAACGAGGCCCCGGAACTCGTCCGGCGCATGGAGGCCATGAAAAACACCCGCGTCCGGGGGCTGATGACCATGCCCCCCTTTTTTGATGAGCCCGAGCGGGTACGACCGTTTTTCCGGATTCTTTGCGACCTGAAAAAACGGATCGAGGATGAAGTCCTGGCGCATAGCGCATCAGCAGCCGCCATCGGGGATGCCTCCGCTGATCATTCCGGAGGTGTCTCCGGGGATGCTTTCCGGGACGCCTCCGGGGACAACCCCGGAGCCACCATGGACCACCTTTCCATGGGAATGACGGGAGACTACGAGACTGCCGTTGAGGAGGGAGCGACCCTTGTGCGGATCGGCACGGCAATTTTCGGAGAAAGACAATGAAGGTCCTTCTCCACACTTGCTGCGGGCCCTGCTCCATTTATCCCGTAAACATTCTGCGGGACAGGAAATGGATGGTCATGGGCTTTTTCTACCGCCACAACATACACCCTTATACCGAGTGCATGCGGCGCGAAGAGGCCATCCGACAGTATGCCGAATCCATCGGCATGAAAATGATCTTCCAGCAGGATTACAACCCGGAAGTTTTTTTGCGGCAGGTCGCCTTCCGGGAGTCGAACCGCTGCCGCATGTGTTATCATGACCGTCTCTATGCTGCCGCAAAAACGGCCAAAGGGGGAAAATTTGATGCGTTTACCTCCACGCTGCTGTTCAGCCGGCACCAGAACCATGAGCTGATTGCGGAAATTGGCGAGGCGGTGGGCAAAACCGTCGGGGTATGCTTTCATTACGAGGATTTTCGCGACGGATGGAAAGCCGGCCGTGAGGCATCCAGGGAGCTTGGCATGTACCGCCAGCAGTACTGCGGATGCATATACAGCGAAAAGGATCGCTACTTCCGACCCGCAGAAACCACCTGAACCCGTTCTTCCGGCACGGGCAACCACGGGCAGACAATCGGGCATGTTCGGAAATTTCATTTACTTTATCATTGCGCTGCTGATCTATACGACCTATCAGCCGCCGGCTCAGCCGGAAGTACCCTTTTTCCATGCCCTGCTGATGCTGCTGACCACCACGGCGGCATTTGCCGCGCTCGCCCGCCTACTGTTCAACCGGCTGGAAAAATCCTTTGACGAGGGTGATATCGCCCGCGTGGAAGATCATTTCAATTCACTGCTGACGCGGATGTCGATTCTGGCAATCGGCGCCTTTGCCTTTGTAATCTACATAATCAACCTGGGCGTTTACCTGCAGAACATACGGCTTTTCCGGGCGTTTCCCACCCTGGAGGCCGTTTTTTTCCTAATTTTGTTCATCTGCTATCTCTCCATCGTATGGGCATCCGCATATGACCTCTATGAACGGCTTAACCGGAGCGGGACATCCCGCAGGGAATATGTGAGATCCAACATTACGTTTTCCATACCGGTGCTTCTTCCGTGGTTTTTCCTGTCGGTTATGCTGGATATTATCACTGCCCTTCCCTTCCAGGCACCGAAAGACTTTCTCATGTCAACCGAAGGACAGATTGCCTACTTCCTGGTTTTTCTGTTTATCATTGCCATTATCGGTCCCTGGCTTATTCAGCGCTTCTGGGGATGCCGGTCGCTTGAGTCCGGCTATGCACGCTTCCGCATCGAACACATGTGCACAAAGGCAGGGATAAAATACCGCGACATTCTCCTGTGGCCGCTATTCGGCGGAAAAATGATCACGGCAGGCGTGATGGGTCTGGTGAGCCGGTTCCGGTACATCATGGTCACCCCCGGCCTGCTTCGCCACCTGAACCCCATTGAACTCGACGCGGTGATCGCCCATGAGATCGGCCATGTCAAACAGAAGCACCTGCTGTTTTACCTCTTTTTTTTCGTTGGATACCTGGTCATCGCCTTTTCCACGCTCGATCTTATCATCTGGAGCATTATCTACCTCAACGCCTCTTTCGGATGGTTCGGCGCACCCGGAGAAGGCGGCGCCATGGTGCCGATCCTCTTTTCGGTCGCCATGATCGTGATCTTTTTGCTGTATTTCCGGTTCGTGTTCGGGTATTTCATGCGGAACTTCGAGCGACAGGCAGATATTTTCGTCTACCAGCTCATGGACTCGGCCCATCCGCTGATCACCACCTTCAAGAAGATCTCGGCAGGCAGCGGACAATCCCCGGACCAGCCCAACTGGCACCATTTTTCCATTACCGAGCGGATCGACTACCTCCGGAAATGCGAAACCAGCCGGCGATGGATCAATCACCACAACCGGAAAATCCGCATAAGCATCGCCGTGTATGCCGCAGTGATGCTTTTGATCGGAGCCGGCGGATACCAGCTCCATGCCGGAGGAACGGGCGAGATGATATCGACCAACCTCTTTGAGCGCCTCGTTTTGCAGCAGATCGGAAAAGACCCGGAAAACGCGGAACTGCACCTGATGCTGGCGGATATCTATCAGGGCACCGGGGAATACGGCAAATCGATCCGGACCTACGAGAAAGCCATATCCCTGGCCCCGGACAATGCCAGAGCACTGAACAACCTGGCCTGGCTGCATGCAACCGCGGAAGAAGACAGATATTTCAGGCCCCAAAAAGCCCTTGAGCTGGCCCGGCAGGCCGCCGACATATCGCGCCGTTCCTACATACTCGATACGCTTGCTGAAAGTTATTATATCAACGGGAAATACGACCAGGCCGTAGAGGCCGGCAAGGAAGCCCTGGCCCTGGCCACCGAGGACCGGGACTATTACCGGCGGCAACTTGAAAAATTCGAACGGGCCGCCCAAAGCGGCAATTGAGACCGACGCTGAGCTCTCAGGTTTTATTTTAAGAATTGTTCAACGGCAACGTGCCGTCCGGATCGTCCGGCTGGTTGCGAATAACCGGACAGGGTATTAGTATTGCTTCTATGAAAACGGACTTTTCCGACATTTCCGACAACTGCCGCTATGAAATCCGGACACCGGAGCCTGCGAACGTGCTGATCTGTCTGCGGGGCGACCTGGTGCTCCATACGGCCCCGAAATGTCTGAAGAAAATCCGTGTGGATCTGAAAAAAGGGCTGCCCGGCCTGGAAAAAGCGATCATCGATATTTCCGGTATCGATCGGCTGGATGACTACGGGGCCATGGTCCTGTCCGAAATCCTGGATCTGACGGCCCTGCCCCCCGACAGGACGGAGATAGCCGGCGCGAAAGAAGACCACCGAAAAATACTGGATATGACCGACTTCGACCGGAATACCCTGTGCCCGCTTTCGCCGCCGCCCGCCCCGAACCTGGTGATCGTGACCGGGGAAACCGTCATCAATGCATATTACGGTTTTATGCATTTCATATCGTTTATCGGGGCCGTAGCCGTTTCCATCGCTCGCACGATCCGGCGTCCGCGTTCCATCCGGCCGGGAGACATTGTGGTGCACATGAAAACCACTGGGGTTGACGCCCTACCCGTGGTAGGGCTTATCAGCCTCATGCTCGGGCTCATCATCGCCTTTATCTCC
>SLPT01000221.1 GCA_007131845.1 Desulfobacteraceae bacterium
CAGGTTAATGAAAAAAACACAGGGGCAGTATAGCTTGGTGCATTCTCACCTCTTGCCGGCCCAGTACTGGACAGTTTTAGCAAAAAAACTAAGTGGTCTTGACTTGCCCATGGTCACTACGGAACATAATACCTATAATAAAAGACGGGGGAAAATCTATTTTAAACTTCCGGAGCAATTTATCTATGGAAATTATAGCTCCGTTATCTGCATTAGCGAACCGGCAGAAACAAATCTTTTACAATGGTTGCCTATATTAAAAGGGAAAACAGTGGTAATCCCGAACGGAATTAACCTGAAGCGTTTTCAAAAGGCTGACGGTTATTCACCGGTCAGCTCAGAATTGCCGGTTGAAAAATCAGATCTAGTTATCCTGATGATTGCCAGCTTAAGCATGCAAAAAGACCATAGAACTGTCATCCGTTCCGCTGCTTTGCTGCCTGAAAATTACCGCTTTCTGTTTGTTGGTGAGGGGTCGCAACAGGAAAGCCTGGTAAAGATGGTTCTAAAATATGGTCTTCAGGAAAAGGTTTTATTCCTGGGGGGAAGAAGTGATATTGAAAGAATAATTAAAAGCGCAAACCTCTTTGTGCTATCTTCACACTGGGAAGGATTTGGCCTTGTGGCCGTAGAAGCTATGGCTGGAGGCTTACCGGTCATCGCTAGTAATGTTCCCGGCCTTGCTGAAATAGTTAAAGATGCCGGAATGCTTTTTGAAGCAGGTGATGAAAAACAACTGGCTGAAAATATTAAAGAAATACTATCTAATGAAGAATTGGCCCGGAGATTAGTTGCTGCAGGTACGAAGAGAGCGGAAGAGTATGCCCTAGAGAAAACTGCGGCAGCTTACAGCAGTATTTACGAATCGTTATTACAGTTGAGTGGATAGCTGATTAATGCAGTAAAGACTAAAAAGGAGACATCCAAGCTTAACAATTCAGTAGCACCAAGAGACGATGTTTTACCTGGTTTAGTTGGCAGGTGGTTAACTCGAAAGCTACTAAGCTTAACAGGTTGAATATAGACTCTTGGCCGGATCACTTGATCTGGTTAACGGTTTTTTTTATTACTATTTTAATCATTTTGACTGTGCAACTGGTTTTGCTACCTTATGTTTTTCCTTCATGGCATGCTGGCAACGGTCTTTTGATTGGAGGGGACTGGCTTGCGTTTCACAGCATTGCTGTTGAAGCTGCTGAAGAAATCAGGTCGGACGACTGGTCGGCCTGGAAGTTACGGCCCGGGGGTTGTTTTCCGGCGGGAGTTGCTTCAGCAGTTTATGCTTTAACAACGTCTGCTCCGTGGACACTGGCTCCACTTAATGCTGCTGTCCATGCTTCAACTTATTCACTGGTCGTGAAACTGTTGTTGCTATTTGTGAACAGCCGTAAACTGGCCTTAATTTCCGCTGTTCCTTTTACTTTCTTTCCCTCAGCAATGTTATGGTATACCCAGATTCACAGGGATGGCTATAATATTTTAGGCATGCTTATGTTTGTTTATGGCATGCTATTAATAGTTGGATATGAAGAAAAATCAAGAAGGGAAGGGTGGGGTGCCATCTCAGCTTTAAGCGGTATTGTAATAATCTGGTTTGTCAGACCTTACATCCTGGATGTTTACTTTTTTGTTGGAATAATACTATTGTTAATGGCAGCAGTCTATCTGACTTTTGTTGCCTTAAAAAACCAGGTGCAATGGAAAACTGTATTGACTAAGCTGGTTTTGTTTGCAACTATACTTGCAGCAATCTCCATGTTATCAGAAGCAGATGGTTCAGATAAGTACAGAAGCGAGCAACTAGAAAGAAGTTATTACTGCGGGGATGCAATAATGTTTTTTAAGAGTGTTGATTTTACTTTACCGGAAGAGCAATATCCGGATAATTATTATCACTGGGAAAATGAAGATTGGATTCCGGATAGTATCGAAAACCAGCTTTATTCTGTTGCAGTGCTGCGGTCGCAAGCTTACCCGGAAAGATTTGGAGAAACAACTGGCAGCATTGATTATGATATCTCTTTGCATAGCGTTAATGATTATTTTCGCTATTTGCCGCGAGCCCTGCAAATTGCTTTTATTGCACCTTTCCCGGAACACTGGTTCGGAGAAGGTGGTACTGAAGCAACAACCTTTTTCAGGCGAGTATCCGCTTTTGAAATGATAATTATTTATTTAATGCTGCTATCCTTGTTTTATGGTCTGTGGTTATGGCGTCAAAAAATTGAAATATATATGATAATCGTATTTAGCATAGTAATGATGATGCCAATTGTTTATGGGGTACCTAATATCGGTACTGTCTACCGTTACCGTTACGGTTACTTGATGATACTGGTGGTGCTAGGGGCAGCTGCATTATTAAGGTTTGTTTTGAAAATGTACGGCAACGATGGTGATAAAGAAAGTAGTTTATTAAAACGGATTAGACAGCTGATGATAGAAACAAGCTGTAAATAATAGAAGCTTCGATCATAATAGCCGGACATCTTTTGTGTCTTTTTGCTATGATAAATAATTTAGGAGGATTTCATTTATTTATGTCATTAAAAAAGCCAGTAGTAATAGTTTTTATATTATTTATTTTCATTTTTGTTATGACAACACAGTCTGTGGCTACAGGAGAAACAAATGTTGATGGTGATTGCCTTAATCAGGGCGAAGGAGCTTTTATCGAGGTGTTGGTACAGCTCGAAAAGAAAGCTGAGACGGAAAATTTTGCAGATATAACAAGGCAGAGCTTAACTAAGGAAAAAGCTGCTGAGCAGGTTAGAGTAGAGATACGTTCTGCCGTTGTAAATTCACTACAAGAAACTGCTCAAAATAGCCAGACTCCAATAATTGAATTTCTTGAAGAACAAATGATGCTAGGTCAAGTTGATGATTATAGAAGCTACTACATTGTTAATCTTCTTTTTGTCAGAGGGAGTGAAGAAGCTGTTAAAAAGCTGGCTAAATTTCCAGAAGTAGAGAGGGTTTTGCCTAACGAGAAAATTAGTCTTGTTGAACCAATTGAGGAATCAGAACCTTCACCATCACAAGCTGAAAGTCAAAGTATTAACGTTGAGTGGAATATTGATCGAGTTGGAGCTCCCATGGTTTGGCATCAATATGGTGTTGATGGATCCGGAGTGGTTATAGGTATTATTGATAGCGAGTGGACTGGGAGCATGCTGCGCTTAAACAACAGTACCGTGGCTATAGTTCGAACCAACCAGGAAATCCTAGTCATAGTTATAACTGGTATGATCCCTATGCTGTAAGTGCATACTCACGTTGCAATGACTGGAAGGTCCTTGTCGGTGACTGGAATGGTGACGGAAATGAAAGTTTCGGCTTCTATGATCACAGCGATGGCCGTGTTTATGTAAAATATGATCATTCTTCCGGGGCTGCTGATGTTTCTTACCGGCTGGGCCCCGGGGTAATAACTGGCTGGTTTTTTCAGGGGAATGGCGGTAATATTTAGTTGGTTGATTAATAAGCTAACTATAGATAGGCTGCTTACCTGGCACTTAAGTAAGCAGCCTGCTTTTAAGTACTTTTACGGAGTATTTGTTTAAATATGTTTGAAACAGATAATGTAAATTAGTTAAAAAGTATATTAGTGAGGCTTGACTGTTACCAGGCCCCTGCTACAGGCAGCCAGTCATTGTTTTGTGGTCCGTAGCGAAACTCCCTATCTGCCCAACCGGGCTGCGAATCATCTTTAACCAGGAATATGCCATCCTGTTGGTCGTAGAGAGCGATACCGTAGATTCCATTGCCATCCCAGTCGCCGGTAACGGGCATCCAGTTGTTATCTTTTGGCCCATATCTAAATTCACGGTCGGCCCAGCCTGGCTGTGTATCATCTTTAACTAAAAAGATGCCTTTTTCTTGATCATAAAGGGCTACACCATATATACCATCGCCGTTCCAGTCACCTGCTACAGGCATCCAGTCGTTATCTTTTGGCCCGTAGCGAAACTCCCTATCTGCCCAACCAGGCTGTGTATCGTCTTTGACCAGGAATATGCCATCTTGCTGGTCGTAAAGGGCAATGCCAAATTGAGCAGGATCAACCGGTGGTTCAAACTCATAAGGAATAGCCAGGCCACCTATGCTAATATCTCCTAAATCTTTTAGTAATGTAGCTTCTCCAGTAGAAAGAGATAAGTTATATAGGCCATACACCCAAGGACTATCATCATAATTAGCAAGCATACCATATAGTTTATTATTGTCACGGTCGAAAGCCAGGTCATTAACAATCGACCAGGAAGGTGAATGAAAACCTATTGAGCCAATTACATCACCGCTACCGCTATTTTTATCTATGGAATATAATATATTGGGAGGGTTATTATCCTTGGCATCAATTCCTACACCGAAAAGATTACCATCGACATCTGCAGCAATGCCATAAATTAGCTTATTTGCTATGTGCCCTACTTCGGTTGCCTGTCCCGTATCTAGGTTTATAGTATATAAATAACTATTTATATTTCTATTATAGCCCATATCATCTGCAGCAGAGGCATATAATACTTCTTCTACAGGATCATAAGCCAGCCCAGAAAAATATTTAAATTCTATTCCAGTAGAGCCAATCCAAGTATAATCACCGCTGTTGAGATCAACCTTTGCTATCCAAGATTCCCTATAAAGCCACTCTGAACCCGGTATACCTATAGCAGAAGCTGGAGGACCAGCACAAACTGTATACCAATTGTTTTCCACAAAATCTCCACCATACATGCCGAAAGAAAAATCATAACTAAAAATACCGATATTTCCTTCAGATATTTCAATAGTACCCGGACCTGTAGGAATTAGGGATTCACCACTTCTATTAATCCAGGCATATGCCCCATCTTCAAAAGGTGGTGGATAGTATTCTACTGGAGGAGGAGGTGGTGCATCTTTGTCTCCATTTAGGGCTGAAAGAGCATTAACCAAACCGTACCCATAACCAAAGTTAGGGGACTCTAAATAGATATCGTCTGTTAAAGGATCGGCTGAATTTAGCATCATGTTTTCAAGCTGAATTATATCAAGATCAGGATCATTGTCTAAAAGAAGTGCTGCAACTCCACTAATATGCGGTGCAGCCATTGATGTGCCGCTTTTGTATTCGTAGCTGTCTCCTGGAACAGCAGACAGAATAGATACACCTGGTGCAGAAATGTCAG
>SLPT01000305.1 GCA_007131845.1 Desulfobacteraceae bacterium
AAGACCGCGGCCGGAGATTTCCGGCCGCGGTTCTTATATTCGTGTTTTAGAACTTGAAATTCGTGGTCTGGCGCCAGGTATAATACGCCGGGTCACGGAAATCATCAATCAGATGATGGGTGAACTCAAGCTCGCATTTCTCGAAGAAGCGCTCCCATCCGATGCGCTCGGCCCATTCACCAAGCCTTTCGTATTTTCTGGCATCTGATGCATAGACTTCGACGATCTTCTTGATTTTATCCGTCGTCTCCGGCCAGCGCGGCGCATTGTTGGGCAGAAATGCAACCGCCACCTTGGAGAACTTCGGGGCGCTGCGGCTGTTGGAAACCTTGCCGCCAACCATCAGCACGATGCCGTCGCCTTCCTTGTCCATGAGCGGGAGGCAGGGGCACATGGTGTAGCAGTTACCGCAGTACATGCACCGGCTGTTGTTGATTTCAACGCTGTTGAGCGTTTTGTCGCCAACTTCGACCTTCTTCGGCTTGATGGCGGCCGTCGGGCAGGATGCAATGGCCAGCGGAATTTCACACATCTTGTCCAGGTATTCGTGGTCGATCATCGGGGGTTTCCGATGATAGCCCAGCATGGCGATATCCGAACAGTGAACCGCACCGCACATGTTCAGGCAGCATGCCAAAGAAACACGGAGCTGTGCAGGCATCCGCATGTCTTTGAAGTCGTCGAAAAGAACGTCCATGGCCGCCTTGACGGGCCCGGATGCGTCTGTTGCCGGGGTGTGGCAGTGGATCCAGCCCTGGGTGTGGACGATATTGGTCACGCCCGCACCCGTTCCACCCACGGGAAACTTATAGGATCCGCCGTCAAATTTGCGGCTTTCGAGATCGTCGACCAGCGGCTGGACCTTGTTCTTGCTGTCAACCAGAAACTCGACATTGTTACGTGTCGTCCAGCGCACGTAACCGTCGCAATGCTTGTCGGCGATGTCGCAGATTTCCCGGATGAGCTCTACACTCATCAGCCGGGCGCCGCCGGCGCGAACGGTGTAGACTTCATCACCGGACTCCGCAACGTGAACCAGCACGCCGGGCTGCAGGATTTCATGATACAGCCATTTGCCTTTGTTCTTGGCGATGACCGGCGGATAAAACTCGTCGTATTTTCTCGGCCCGATATCCGTAACCCGGTTTTCCATCGGGTTGTTGGGATCGTATCCTGAAGATATAAATGCCATTCTTCCCACCCCCTATCGTAGATGTCGTTTTCTGAATTCGTTGATATCCATATCGAAACCGCCCGGAACTTCCTCTTCCTTCCAGAAGATGTACGGATTGTGGCGCGGTTCGGAAACATGCTGCGGCATGGCGTCGACGCCCACCGCTTCCAGCAGGGACTGGAAGCCGCGGCGCTTCATCAGCTCGCCAAGGCGCTCGCGGTTCTTGCCTTCTTCCATCCACCAATCCCAGATGGGTTCGATGACGTCCTTGACTTCTTCGTAGCCGCTTTCCTTGTTGACTTCCACGAAAGGAATCAGCAGGGAGCCCATCTGGGCGCCGTCGAGGATCGGGGCCTTTGCGCCGACAAGGATCGAACAGCCGCCCTGGACGCCGGGGCGCAGGGCGCGAGGCATCACGTTGATACAGTGCATGCATCGGGTACATTCGCGGTTGTTGATCTCGAGCTTGCCGTTTTCATAGCGCATGCACTCGGTGGGGCAGAGATTGAGGACTTCCTTTTCAATGTTGAACGCACCCCAGTCGCGGCCGGCGTGGGCGTTACCGTTGGGCTTGAGCTCGCCGCCGACGTAAGCCTTCACCGCCTCCTGGTCGATCCGGATGTCGTCCTTCCAGGTTCCCACGAACGCCATGTCCGCACGCGCGATGGAGGCGACACAGCCGTTGGGGCATCCGTCGAACTTGAACTTGAACTTGTAGGGGAACGCCGGACGATGAAGCTCGTCCTGGTAATCCATGGTCAGCTGGTAGCACAGGTCCTGGGTGTCGTAGCAGGCCCATTCGCAGCGCGCCTGGCCGACACAGTCGGCCGGGGTCCGCAGGTTGGATCCGGAACCACCGAGGTCCTGATCCATCTTGTGGGTCAGTTCGAAAAAGATTTCTTCGAGCTGCGGCGTGGTCGTGCCGAGCAGAATGATGTCGCCGGTCGAACCATGCATGTTGGTCAGGCCGCTGCCGCGGAAATCCCACAGGTCGCAAAGCTGGCGGAGAAAATCCGTCTTGTAGAATTTTCCGCCGGGCTGGGCGACCCGCATGGTGTGGAAGTGCGCCACACCGGGAAACTTTTCGGGCTGGTCGCAGTAACGCCCGATAACGCCGCCGCCGTAACCGAAAACACCGACGATGCCGCCATGCTTCCAGTGGGTTTCCCCGTCCACGAAGGACAGCTCCAGAACGCCCATCAGGTCGTCCACAACATCCACGGGAATCTGGTACTCAACATTGCCTTTGTTCTTGGCCCTTGCTTCCGCCTGCTGCTTCATGTCCGATACAAAACTCGGCCATGGTCCGCTTTCAAGCTCATCGAGCAAGGGGGTTTCGTGTTTCGCCATTGTCATCCTCCCTTTCGTTAATAATTAAGCCACGCTTCCACTATTGTTATTTCTGCTTTTACCCGATTTTCTGCGCGGTACGAGACTTTGAACAGTCGCTGACGCACAGGAAAAACCGTTAAGATCCGATCCTTGAAATGCTTTTCGCACAAGCGGATAGCATAAAGATCTTTTTATAGTTTCAAAGATCTTTTTATAGTTTCATTGTTACGCTTTGTCAATGAAAATCAACGTTGTTTGGCAACGCGGTCGTTTTCATGGGCGAAACATCCGGCGCTTATCCTTAATTTCAAACCGGACGGATCCCGTTTCAACCGTTTCTGCGGCTTTCAATCTCCTCGCGGATCTCCGGGGCCACTTCATAACCCAGCTCGATGGCCCGCTTGCAGTGTTTTTCCGCAAGCTCGTAGTCGCCTTTTTCAAGATAGCTGATGGCCAGATTGTTGTGGGCAAACGGGAAGGACTCGTCCACCCCGAGCGCCTGCTGGTTGATCTCGATGCTCTTGTCGACATGCCCCTGCATCAGGTAGGCGTTTGCCAGGGTTGCAAGGGCCTGTATAAAATTCGGATTGAACCGGACCGCTTTTTCCAGCGCATAAATGGCCTCGTCGATGTTTCCCTTCTGGAGTTGGACGAACCCGATATTGCCCCAGCCTTCGAAAAATCCGGCGCGCACCCTGACGCTCTGCTGATTGTAAGCAAGACAACCGTCAAGATCCCCCCGCTGAAGGCTTATCCCCCCCAGTTGAACGTATGCTTCGGCAAGCGTAGGACTGCAGCGAACGGCTTCCTTTAATTCCATTTCCGCCTCATCGAATTTCCGAAGGCCCATCAGTGCGGTGGCCAGGTTATAATGGCTCATGCCGCACTCCGGATTGGATGCAACCGCTGCCCGCTGTTTCTCAATATACTCGTGGACGTTATTTGCCAGTGCCATAATCATTCATACCTTTATAGTTATTGTATATACACCCACCGGAGGACCGGAGGCCCTATCGTTGACGGCAATCCGAAAACCCGGACATTTATTGATGTAGTAATTGACTGTATCCGAATGTACAGGTTGTGCTGACGAAGGAAGCGCATCGCTTGAACACCGCCGCAACAATTCCCTCGGGATAATGACGTTTATAACGCGCTCCCTTCGTCGGCACCCCTAATATTCCTGAAAAATTTCGCGTAACGCAGATATTGGACTTTTTAAGAAGCCGTCAATATTTACTGCAAAAGTAGAAAAGAGCCCCATCGATTGTCAAGGAAAATTACCCCGGGGGCCAAACAGCATACCCTTTTTCATTTTTTATATTGACAGTAACGGGGCCATTCATAATAATTGAGCCGTTTCATCAACCACCCCCCGGGCTCCCGGTCTGCACGACAGACAATTCCGGGAGTCGGATTGTTATAAGGAGGTCACATGCAGCCCGGATTGCAAAGCGGATGTTTTACCGCCCTTGCCACGCCCTTTCAGGAAAACGGGTCGGTGGATTACGCCGGCCTGGAAAAAATCGTCGCATTCCAGATCGAAAACGACATCGACGGAATTCTTGCCGTGGGCACCACCGGCGAAAGCCCGACATTGAGCTGGGATGAACATATCCGGATTATCGACGCCATTGCTGCCGCGACCAGGGGGCGATGCAAGTGCATCGCGGGAACCGGAAGCAACAACACCGCCGAAGCCGTTTCCGCTACCGGGCACGCTGCAAAGGCCGGCTGTGATGCCGTTTTACTGGTGGACCCCTATTACAACGGCCCCAGTTCGCTCGAAATCCGCCGCGAATACATCGAGCCGGTCGCGCGTGAGTACCCGGACATGGCGATTATCCCCTATGTTATTCCCGGCAGGACGGGAACCCAGCTTCTGCCGGAAGACCTGGCCATTGCCTATAAAAGTTATCCCAACGTGGGATACGTGAAGGAAGCGACGGGAAATTTCGACAACATGCGAAGAACGCGCGCATGCTGCGGAAAGGACTATGTCCTGTATTCCGGAGACGACCCGCTCGCCTTCGACATGATGACCGACCCGGAAATCGGTGGAATCGGCATGATATCGGTCATGTCCAATATCGTACCCGGCCCCTGCAGTGAAATGGTCCGGCGGATCATGGCGGGCGACGTGGAGGAGGCCCGCAGGCTGAATGACCGGATGATGCCATTGTTTAATGCGGTGACGGTTGCCACGCGGGAGCAAACCCCTTTCGGCGAGGTGACGTGCCGGGCCCGGAATCCCGTCCCCCTCAAAGCCCTGATGCATATGCTGGGGATGATCAATGGCAACTGCCGCCGGCCTTTGGGGAAGATGAGCCGGAAGGGTCTCGCATCGATATTGGAAGCGGCACGCCGCGTTCATTCGGAAAGCCCGGACATACTGGGCCCGGCAGGGCAGTTCTTCAACTCGGATGTGGACAACCGGCTGAACGATCCGCAGCTGGAGAAGCAGTACTACAACGATCTTTGCTACCCGGAATACTGACGGCTTTGAAAAAAGTTCAATATCTGCGTTACGCGCGATTTCTCAGAATTTCACGTACGACAAGTACGCTGCATTCTTCGAAATCGCGCAAGCCTTGATCTTGAACTTTTTTCAAAGCCGTCCAATGGCAGCTTTTTACGGGCTCAACAATACTGATG
>SLPT01000387.1 GCA_007131845.1 Desulfobacteraceae bacterium
CGGGTCGACATAAACGACGTGGGAAATATCGGATACAATGCCATTGGATATATGTTTCCGGGCTGAAAAAACAATATCCTTTTTATCGATATCCCTGGGTATGGGTCCGGGCGCACTTTCCTCGCGGGAGCTTTGGGACCGGCATTGCAGAAGGTACAGATGCCGCCCGTCAAATGCAAACTCGATGTCGACGGGAGTCTGCATATTTTCCCGAAGAACTTCGAGCATTTTCTGAATGGTTTTGACGAAGCCCGTTTTTGCGGCCACGCCTTCGAAAGTTACAACCAGGTCGTCCTGGTGAAAATCAATGTCTATTATGGAAGTTCTGTGTATGTAATCACCCCTGTAGACGGAGATGATGTCCTGCAGTCCCGGCACCAGGGGGCCATAGTGTTTCAAAAACTCAGAAATATCGACGCTTTCGAAGCTGTTGTTTTCCAGGTTCAGCAGATCGATTCTTTTGGGAGAATACCGTTTAATTTCCTCGGGCATCGTGTTCACCCGCAGCGTCGGCTGACCGGGTGATATGAGAATCGGAAAATCGTTGTTGAGACGATCCACCGCGCGGGTGCCAAGCCCCATAACCATCCGGATCAGTCCGTCTTCACGGTTGATTCGCGGCGACCAGCGAAACTCATTGTTGCTGAACGCAACCCCGGCATACAACGGCATGAAATAAGGGCCTATACGCCGGCCAACCACCTCCTGGATGATAATGCCCATTTCCTCGTGAAAATCCAGCATCCCTCTCTCCGCGCGATATTGAACGGAATCGGGACTGTACATGGACGCGTAAATTTCCGTAATGGCATCCATCACGGCTTCCAGCCGCTGCTTCTTGCTGCCCTGGTTGGCCAGAAACAGGCTTTTGTACTTGCCTGAGAAAGCGGCGCCCACCTGGTCTTCGAGAATGCTCGAACTGCGCACAATCAGGGGGTTTTCGCCGAAATCGTCCAAAGCCATGGCAAGGCTCTTCACGAGTTCCGGCGGAAAGCGGGAATTTTTGAGCAACTGAATGATCTGGGGGTAGTTGATGCGTACTTCTTCCAGTTCCTTGTACTTCTGTTCATTGAGTTCCTGAAGATTGTTGTATTGCAGGAACTCCTTGATCTCATCCGTTGTGATGTGCCATGCTTTGGGCACCTTGACGGACTCAAGAAGAGGATTCTTCTCCTTCATCCTGTTAATGATTTTTTGGGCGATAAAAATCCCTGTAGCCTTACCGCCGATTTTGCCGTGGCTGCCGGATGGAAAAATCAACCGGGATGCAATATCATAGAAATCGTCGATTTTCAGAAACGGCCTTGCGATCCGAATAAAATCAAGATTATCCGTTAAAAAACGCCGGATCAGGGCGACCTCCAGCCACCTTTCCGATCGGAAGGTGGACTGGTCGCTTTCGCCCATGAGGTTGTGATAGCGTGTGATGGCCTCGACGATTTCACCAATGGATGCGTCAATCCGGTCAACCGCCTTGATAAGAGAGCTGGCTTTTTCTTCCTGTATCCATCTCTGGATCAGTGCCGATATTTCCAGATCGCTCATGTGCTCCGCTGCATGGATGAAAGTCTCTTCGACAATCTGTGCCATTTCGTTGGCGCTGACTTTTTCTCCCGGAGCATTGACTTCCCCGGTAAGAAACTGGCGGAGGGGACCGGGGCTGAAAATACCGGTATTGCCAATGGTTCCCCTGAATCCCTTCCCGGACAGATAATTGATCATCCGGCGGCACACGTGCATTGCCATATCCGGATCCGTCCGAAGCAAAAGATCCGTGATGACCTTCCATTCGGGATTTGCTGTCGTTCTCGCTTCGTCGGTCTGAGCAGGGGCATCCCACTTTTGAGCCCTCTGCTTCATTTCGCGGTACATGATGGTTTGACCGATACGATACGCAATGGTCCTGAGCAGCTGTCGCTCCTTGTTAAGGAAAAAATCATCCTCGATCCGCTGCACTTCCCGCGTATAGATAGCCTCCACAAAACCGACGACGCTGTCTTCCACCTTGATATCCGCCTTCTCGGAGATTTCCGATGGGATGTATCCCTCCGATTCAAAGGTTTCATCATTATAAACGATTCTTGCCCGGCAGATTTCGGGAAACCGGAACCCTTCAGGCAAAGCCGCTATGACCTGATCAAAGATTTCCGGCAGGGACAAGCCTTCATCGTTGAGTATTTCGTCAATCCGGTAAAGACAATTCAACTCCTTGGCGCGTTCCTGCAAGACGTCGAGGAGGTATTCTTTCGAATTGGTATTGTCGTTCATAGGGTCGCCTGTATTGTGAGGTAAAAATATAAGCCCCCCCGGATCCTGCGGCATCCGGGCGGGCATCCCTGATTGCTTCTGGCAGATCGTATACTCGTTACGCGCACCTAAGCTCAGTTATTGATCACACGGTCGCTCTTTACCTGACCCATCCGCGCATCCGGACCGCATCCACCACCCGATTGATGGCAATGACATAGGCCGCATCCCGCATGTACAAATTCTTCCGCTCGGCAAGGGAATAAAGAGACCTGTAGGCATGCGTCAGCTTGCTGTCCAGTTTTTCAAGAACTTCGTCTTTCTCCCAGAAAAAGTTCGTGTTGGACTGTACCTGCTCAAAGTAGCTGCATGTCACGCCACCTGAATTGGTCAGAAAATCAGGAATCAGAAAGATCCCCCGTCCCTTTATGATCTCATCCGCATCGGGCGTGGTCGGGCCATTGGCACCTTCGGCGATCACTTTCACCGTCTTGCTGATCTTGTCGACGTTTGCCGGCGTAATCTGGTTTTCCAACGCGGACGGAACGAGGATATCAACTTCCTGGGAGATCCATTCCTCCCCCGGAAGCACTTCAATCCCGTCTGCCTGGGCCTTCTCCCGGTCGACCGTCCCGTAGGCGCTTGTAATGGCGGCCAGTTTATCCACGTCGATGCCGTCTTTTTTCCGGAAAGTAAACGCCTGATGCGCATTGTTATCCCAGCAGGAAACGGCCAGAACGGTTCCGCCGAGCTCGGTGAACAGTCTGCCGGCATACTGGGCTACATTGCCGAATCCCTGGAAACAGATCGTGGCATCTTCGATCCCGATGCCCAGATCCTTCAGGGCCTGTCTCAGTATGTAGATGACGCCGTACCCCGTCGCCTCGGTCCTGCCAAGGGACCCGCCCATTCCGATGGGCTTTCCGGTAATAAATCCCGGGTACCGGCCTCCGTGAATGGTTTCGAACTCATCAAGCATCCAGAGCATGTGCTTTGCGCTGGTCATGACATCGGGAGCAGGCACATCCAGTGACGGACCCATCACTTTTGCCAACTGCCGAACCCAGCCCCTGCAGAGCCTCTCCTGCTCGGCCTCGCTCAGATGATGAGGATCGCATATAACGCCCCCCTTGCCCCCTCCGAGAGGGATATCCACAAGGGCGCACTTCCAGGTCATCCACATGGACAGCGCCCGGACCGTATCGGCAGTTTCATGGGGATGGAAACGGATCCCTCCCTTGGCCGGCCCCCTGGCATCATTGTGCTGCACGCGGAAGCCCTTGAATACCTTTGTGCTTCCGTCATCCATGTGCACCGGTATCAGAACATGATATTCTCTCAAAGGCTGCCGCAGCAGATCCCGCGTTCCTTCGTCAAGGCCGAGTAGTTCTGCAACCCCGTCAAACTGCGCCTGTGCGTTATCATACGGATTGTAAGATTTTTCCACGATTCGTCGTGCCCCCTTTCTGCTTTGATCTGAATGGATCGTTAGAATAATAAAACTGTATATTTGATCTTTTAATTGGTGCCTGAACGAAAATAGCCTTTTCAGCCAACCTCTGCGTCCGGCTCAAATTTTAACCCCCCAAAATACGTCGGGCATTCCTGCGGTTAAAATTTTCGCCGTCCTTGATCTTGACGAAAAATCCTGGTTTTCGTTCGGCTACTATTTACGATTTTATACGGGCGCATCATTGTATGAGCAGATCAAACAATGCTTCGTTATAAAAAAGTGTCCCGCCTTCCGTTTCGACTTTTTTTACCACGCCAATTTCTTCCAGCTTCCCGAGGCACTCTTCCGCAGTTTCCTTTTCTGCAATACCCGCATCAACGAGGGACCGGATTCGGATATATGGTTGACGAAATATCCAGGCGGCCAGGGCGTCCGAAAAGACGCCGGAGGGCAGCTCCCTTTCGGCTTTTTCAACAGTTGCCGCAACCATCTTCCGGATGGCTGAAATTGTTTCAAGGCAACAGACGGCTGTCTCCCTGATCGCCTCCATCATGAAAAGGATCCACGGTTCCCACGCGCCTTTTTCAGAGACTTCATTGAGCAGCCTGTAGTATTCACGCTCCCTTTGAACAATGTAGCGGCTCAGATTCAACCCCGGATGTCCCAGCAAACCATACAGTTGCAGGAGCAATATATTCAAAATGCGCCCGGTGCGACCGTTTCCGTCGGGAAAGGGATGGATGGCCTCGAA
This sequence comes from Desulfobacteraceae bacterium, assembly GCA_007131845.1. GTDB lineage: Bacteria > Desulfobacterota > Desulfobacteria > Desulfobacterales > Desulfosalsimonadaceae > B1SED10-16. The sequence continues at coordinate 4,452 of SLPT01000387.1, forward strand.
CTGGTAGTGAACCAGCGCAAGCTTGATCAACGGATCCATGCCGTCGCGGGAATGGATGAAATCCTCTAAATTTTTCAGCTTTTTCCTGATGACAGCCTCTCCTTCAGGCGGTGCGTACACCACCTTTCCGGCCGCAAAATCAACAATCCTGGCCCCGGACGACTGCCGTATACCGGAATGATCATCCTTGATCCTGCGAACAATCTTCACATATAATGAGTTGGAGATAAAGGGGCTCTTGCATATGACATTCCACGCTTCCCAAAACGCGTCATGATATCTGAGTACCTCGCTTGTTGCGGGATGAAATCCTTCCGGTCCCAATACAGAGGCCTTAAAAACGTCCTCGTGGGACGTATAGATGTTTTCGATCTCCGAGCTGTCCTTTGCTTCAAGAAGAACCAGTGAATTTATCAGGAATGAACAACTCCCCAGGTCCCTGAACATGCGATCAAGTTCTGAAAGCGCCTGACCCGCTTCAGCCGCCTTTTCAAGGACAGATGGTGTCAACACACTTGTTTCCGGCGGCAGCAGCGGAAGATCATTAAACGGGATATTCGGATGAAACGTCATGGGATATACTCTTTACCTTATAAAAAGTAACGACTTTGTAAAAAGCCCGATATTAGCATCATTCGCAATCCATGAAGAAATTCATGCTCTTTAAACACACTGAATCCCTGATGATTGCGCAAGCA
>SLPT01000182.1 GCA_007131845.1 Desulfobacteraceae bacterium
AATCCTTTCCCGGATAACGGAAAAACGCCATGTCCGGGTATTTGTCAGCCCCACCTGCCCGTACTGCCCCCAGCAAGCCATCAACGCTGCGAAAGCGGCCATTGCCCACCCCGACCGGATCGGCCTTGAAATTGTCGACGTTCAGGCCTTTCCGGAGATCGCGGATGCTTATGACGCCCAGTCGGTTCCGCAGGCCTTTGCCGATGACGTGCTGATCGCCATGGGCGCCCAGGCGGAAGAACTGTTCTGCCTCAGCCTGGAAAAGATGGAGCAGCAGAATGTTTATATCCCGGACGACGACGCGCCTTTCGTTGAAGCAGACCTGGTGATTATCGGCGGGGGGCCGGCCGGTCTGACTGCCGGAATCTACGCCGCCCGCAGCGGTCTGAATGCGGTCGTCCTGGAAAAAGGGGCGCTGGGCGGACAGGTCACTCAGACCCCGGTGGTGGATAACTACCCCGGCATGACCCACGTGGGCGGAAAAGCGCTGGCGGATGTCATGGTGACCCATGCCCTCGAGTACGTCCGGATATACCAGGGAGAGGAAGCCATGGAGATCCGGCACAATGAAGACGGGACGCACACGGTGATGACCAATCGAAGAAAGTTCCAGGCGCGCGCCCTTCTTCTGGCCACGGGCGCCAATTACCGACGGCTGGATGCGCCCGGGGAATCCCGCTTGTCCGGTCGCGGGGTAAGCTACTGCTCCACCTGCGACGGACCGTTTTTCAAAAACAAAAACGTGATCATCGTGGGCGGCGGTGACAGCGCGGTCACGGAGGCGATCCATCTGAAGAGCATCGGGGCACACGTGACCATTATCCACCGCGACGACAAGCTCACCGCGCAGCATCACCTGGTCCGGCAGATAGAGGAAAGCGGGATTGAAATCATTTACAACACCGAGGTCAAGGAAATTCACGGAGAGAAATCCGTTGACAAGGTGACGCTGCATAACAACCTGACCGGCACAGAGCAAATCATGGACGTACAAGGCGTTTTCATCGCGATCGGCTACGTGCCGGCCGTGGATCTGGCGGAAAAACTGGGCGTGGCGCTCACACCGGAGGGCTACATCCGCCAGGAACAGTTCCGGACAAGCCAACAGGGAGTTTATGCGGCCGGAGACGTCACCGGCGGATACAACCAGATCGTCATTGCCTCCGGGCAGGGCTCAGGCGCTGCAATGACCATTTTCGAAGACCTGGTGCATCCATACTGGAAAAAGGAACGATCCGGCTGAAGGGCGGGATTCCGGCTTACCGGCCGCGTGATCGCCCCATGCGCCCCACCAGAAATCCGTCCACGAACAGGGAAATCAAGTGATGGAGTACGCACACGATCAGGGCCTGGCCATATTCCGGAAACAGGTCGACCTGGAGGATGATCGACAGGGGCAGCGTTTTTTGCGCACCCATTAAAATAACGGACTCTCTTCGCCCCCGCCCCATGGACAACATGCGACTCGCACCGAAACCGCTCGCCAGCATGATCAGGTGAAACACCAATACCAGCAGCGCGATCTGTAATGCAGACAGCCAGGCTCCCATTAATACCGGTTTTGCCTGGGCCACCCCGATCCATACGATAACCAAAATCAGGATCTGGCTTGCCAGTGACAGCCAGCGCAGGATGAATGGGTTGGTGGTTTTTATCGCCGCTTTGGCCGCTATGCCCGCAGTCAGGGGGAGAAGGACAGCCCATGCGATTTTGAGAATCATCGCCCATGAATCGAGTTGGACTGCCGCGGTTTTCCCGGTAGCCAGAAGCAGCAGGGGAAGGGTGACGGCGATGGTAAAGGTCGCCATGGCATTGGTGGTGACGGATACGAACAGTGCATGGGCGGGATTGCCGCCGGCCGCATTGGTCATTACGATCCCCGTGCTCATGGTGGTCGGCATGACCGCCACCAGAAACAACCCGATCAATACGCCCGTGGAAATGGGGAAAACGGATACAGCGGCGGCATAGAGCGGCGCCATGACAAATATCAGTACAAAGGCTGCAAGCGTTGCTTTCCCGTCGGTCAGGCCGTCTCGTATCTGATCCGGGTTAAGAAGAAACCCCTGGATCAGAAAGACCAGGAATATGATCATATCCGGTCCGTGTACGGACCGGACCCATCTGCCGGCATCCGCGATGGCATCGGTAGGATCGAAAACCGTACAGGCAAAAACCAGCCCCAGTCCCGCCAGAAACCAATATTTTTTCAATGTCTGCATCATAGTGTTGAAAACAGCGGCAGTTCACGATATTGAATATAGGCTGTAATGCTTGTTTAAGTACAACAAGCCATAGTAGATAGTATAAAGGCTTTTCCAATGCAACTAAAAAGGCTCGAAATATCCGGCTTCAAATCATTCGCCGACAAGTGCGCAATCGACTTCCCTCCTGGGATTTCGGCCATTGTCGGTCCCAACGGCTGCGGCAAGAGCAACATCATCGATGCCATCAAGTGGGTGATGGGGGAACAAAGCGTCAAGCAGTTGCGGGGAAAATCCATGGGGGACGTCATTTTTGCCGGAACAGACCGGCGCCCGCCCCTGAATATGGCAGAGGTTTCCCTCGTCATTGCCGGCCACGATTCCCAAGCCGGGGGCAATGTCGGGGAGTACAGCGAAATCATGGTCACAAGGAGGCTTTACCGCTCCGGGGAAAGCCGCTACCTCATTAACAGGCAGCCCTGCCGCCTCAAGGATATCAGCGACATCTTCCTGCGGTTCTCCATGGGGTCGCGATCGTGCGCCATCATTCAACAGGGCAATATCGGCGCAATTACCGATGCATCACCCGAGGAGCGGCGCGCCTTTATCGAGGAGGCCGCCGGCGTTGTACGCTACAAGGCCCGGAAGCAGGAGGCCGTTTCCAAGGTGAACGCAACGAAAGACAACATCGTCCGCCTGCACGACATCCTGGAGGAAATCGAAAGCCGTCTGGCGGCGCTCACCGTGGAAGCGGAAAAAGCCAGACGATACCGGGACTGCCGGGACCGTCTGAAGCAAGCCGACATGATGATCAGCTGTTATTACCACGAACACTATGCCCGGAAAATCGAATCCGTGGAAGAACTGCTCGGCAGCCTGAAGGAAAACACCGGCGATAAAGCCGGAGAGATTGAACGCTTAAACGAAGCGCTCCGGGAGATCGAAGATAACCGTCGGGAAAAGGAAGAAAAAATTGCCGCAAAAAAGGCGGAAAAAGAGGAGAAGCAGAAAAAGACCGAAACCATCGATTTCGAATGCCGCCGCCTGGGTGATGAACTTGAACGGATCCGGGAGGAAAATGACCGCCAGCTCCAATCCCTTGACGAATTGAGTGAAAAAAACGAAACGACCCGGGCCGAGCAGGAAGAAGAAATCCAAAAGGAGCAATCCCTCCGGGAGCGAATCCGGACCGTCAAAAACGAAATGGACGATGAAAAACAAAAGACGGCCGCCTACAGGGAGCAGCTCTCGGAAAAAGGGAGCGCTCTGGAGGATAAAAAAGAAACCCTGATGACGCTTTCCAACCGGCATGCCCGTCATCAGAACAGCTTCCAGAACGCCTCCGAGAACCGCGAAAACCTGGCGCGTCGCATTAAGAAAACCCGCCAGGATAAAAAAGCGGCGGAAAAAACGGTCTTTGAACTTGAAGCAGCCGAAAAAGATGCAGCCGGAAAAATGGCATCCTTACAGGAGCGGCTCGAAGACCTGAAGCGCCGGAAATCCGAATGTGAAATGGTTTTAAAGGAAAAAAACGCATCCCTTTCCGAAAAGACCCAATCCATCGGTCGCATCGAAAATGAACGAAGCCGACTTAAATCCCGCCTGACAATTTTATCGAAGATGGAAGCCGGTTTCGAGTGGTACCGTGACGGGGTCCGGGCGATTATGAATCATCGCGCCGATATCGACCCGGACGGCCGCATCAGGGCGGTCATTGCGGAAATCATCGCCCCTGAAGAAGGATTTGCCGACGCCGTGGAAGCCGCCCTTGGCGAATCGCTGCAATACATTATTGTTGATGGCCCAAAGGCGGGTAAAGACTGTATCCGATACCTCAAAGACAATGAATCCGGCCGGAGCGGCTTTCTTTTTCATGAAAGCGGGTACGAGGCCGATCCGCAATCCCCCCCGGGAATAACGGTACCTGTTTCACCGCCCGGACCGGCATCGACGCAAAACACCGATAAGACAGTCCCCCCTATGCTTGCCGATCATGTTTGTGCTCAGGCCGGGTACGAACACCTTGTTTGGCATCTGCTGGCGGACATCGCAGTGGCAAATGACCTGGAGGACGCAGTTAAACTGTGGGGCAGCGGAAACGGATATACTGCAATGGTCACCCTTCAGGGAGACATGGTGTCGAAAAGCGGCGCAATGGTTGGCGGAAGCCGGGACAACCTATCCGGTATCCTGGAAAAGAAACAGGAAATCCGACAGCTTCAGCAGGAGATCGAAACGATCGGGGAAACCCTGGAGGCGGAGCAGTCCGCAAGAAAGGAACTGGAAGCAGAAGTCAAAAACCTGGAAAACCGTCTTTCAGATATCACGCAGAAAAAATTCCGGTACGAGGCGGATCATCTCGAGGCGGAAAAAAAACAATACAAGACGACGGAACAGCTGAAGCATGCCCGGCGTCACCTGGAGATCACAGCCCTGGAAAGCGAACGGCTCGAAGGGGAAAAAGAAGATGCCGAAGCGGAGATCGAACGCCACGACCAGCTGTTGGCGGAAATCGACCGTGACATAGAAGACGAAAAAAAACAAATCGATGCCGCAACCCGGGACATCGAGGCGCTCAAGGAGACCATCCGCACATTCGACAACCGGCTGGTCGATCAGAAACTGGAACTGACCCGCCTGGAATCGGAAATGGACAACACCCGACGGACGCTTGCGCGCCTCAGGGAATTTATCCGGGAGGGCACGGAGCGGGAGGAAAAAACCCGCACGGCCATCGATGAGGGGAAAAAGCGGAAGGCTGAAATTGAAAACCAGCTTGCCGGTTATGAGTCGGAAAAAGCCCGGGAAGCCTCCGCGCTCCGTCAGATCGCCAGCGACCTGAAAGATGAGGAAGCCCGGTATCGTGCGGTCGTTGAA
>SLPT01000142.1 GCA_007131845.1 Desulfobacteraceae bacterium
TCAAAGAAAGCACCTATGCAATTACCACCCGGTTTCTGCCCTTGGCTTTTCCCTTGTAGAGCGCCCCGTCCGCCCGGATGATCAGATCCTCGATTTCCCGGTCGCCGGTCTTGTATTGAGCGATCCCGATGGTGGCGGTAACCCGGAATGTTTCGTTGTTTGCAAAAAACCGGAGTTCCCCGATTTTGCTTCGAAGTCTTTCCGCGACTACGGAGGCTTCGCTTTTTCTTATATCCGGGAGCAGGACAATGAATTCTTCTCCGCCAAGACGGCCCACAATATCAACCTCCCGCAGCTGCCGGAGAAAAAGGTCCGCCGTGTCTTTGAGCACCCGGTCGCCGGTACCGTGACCATAGGTGTCGTTAACGCGTTTGAAGTGGTCCAGGTCTATCACCAGGATACTGAGATTCCCCCCATACCGGTCGATGCGCCGCAGCTCCTGCCGGAATAACTCCTCGTAGCGCCGCCGGTTGTACAGGCCTGTCAAAGGGTCGGTGGCGGCTATTCGCTTTAGTTCGGTTTCCAGTTTCGTGCGCGCGTGGATCTGTTTTTGCAGCTCGGCGTTGGCGGCTTCCGCATGCAGCAGCATGGCAAAGGAGTTGCGCCGGTCGGAGTGGAAGCGGTGGAGGATGAACAGGCCGGTGGCTGCCGGAACCGACAGCAATAGCGCGAGTATCGCCATTCGCTCCGGTTCGGTTTCCGCCACGGCCCAAACGGACAGAACAGTCCCGGTAATGGCATACGAAGCGGTTATGGCCCCCCAGTTCACCCGGTTCATGATGAAGACGAACTGGCCGATGAGTATGGTCATGAACATGGCAAGGATCCAGGGGAGCTGGTCGCCCGGCAGCAGGAAGAACACGGTGAAAAAGCCCGTCCAGCCCAGTATGAGCAGCATGGAGATCCACAAACCGTTGGTTGCCAGCTCCGGCTTGCGGCCGGTCCGGATGGCAAATGCGAGTATGGCCGAACCGATGATGATGCGTACGATCAGCAGAAGCCAGAAGTTACGCTCAGCGCCGAGAGCCACGTAGTCCACATAGATGAAAAAAAGCCACAGGGCCATCCACAGACACAGGCCGACGCGGGTCTGCCGCACATGGACGCCGGCGTTTCGCCGCCGGTATTCGGCCTCTGTTTCCGGGTCGGTAAACTCGGCTGTCCATTTCGAGATCGTGGTGTCGAGCAGGTTGTTTCGCATCGTATACAGGCTGTGATGAGAGGGTGGAGGATTTGCCCCCGCTGTTTGCGGTCCGCTGATTGTTTCGTATCGCCGGGAGAGGTTCTCATACTAATGCAGAAAGACCTTTTATACTAACACCCTGTTTTCAAGAGTACAATGATTTTATCGGATGATTTTGTCGAATGTCCCTGGCGGTTTCGCGGGGCAGGGCGGTGCGTGCCATGGCACATATCAGTATCGATACATAGGTGTGTCATGGCACAGCCTTGCGGGCACAGTTGTTTTTCTGAATCTGAAATTCCTTGTGTAGCGGGCTTTAATCCACAATCCAATCTGACACATCTTTTGGCACGCCTTTTGAATTCCTCGGTATATTACAATCATGACCCAAACAGGTGGTGTGTCGATGGATCTTTTTCTGCAGCAGATGTTCAACGGCGTTATGCTGGGCAGCACCTATTCCCTTGTCGCCCTGGGCCTCACCATGGTCTTCGGAATTCTTCACATACCGAATTTCGCCCACGGGCACATGTACATGCTGGGCGCCTATGTATGTTATTTTCTGATCACCCTGTTCGGGTTTCCCTACTGGATCGCGGTGGCGGCCACCGCTTTGCTTCTTGCTAGCGGCGGGGTAATCCTCGAGTTTCTGGTATACCGGCCATTACGGGATGCACCGGTGATCAACCCCTTTATTGCGGCCCTTGGCGCCCTGATCATTCTGGAAAATACGGTTATCGTCCTGTGGGGGCCCGAGGCGCACCGTATCCCGGTATTGTCCAGATGGCGGGAATCATCATGAGCCAGCAGCGGCTGATCGTCATTGTATCCGCGTTTATTCTCATCGCGTTGCTCTACCTGTTCATCAAGAAAACCGTGATGGGCAGCACCATTGAAGCGGTGGCGCAGAATATGGAAGGCGCTCGGCTGGTGGGCGTCAACGTGAATTACGTGTCCGCCATGACGTTTGCCATCGCCACAGCCCTGGCCGCGGTCGCCGCCTGCCTGGTGGCCCCCATTTTCATGATCTCTCCGGCAATGGGGACCATGGTGGGGGTCAAGGCGTTTGTCATCGTCATCCTGGGAGGGCTGGGAAGCATTCCGGGCGCGATTGCGGGCGGAATGATCCTGGGGCTCATCGAGGCCATCGGGGGCGGCTACTTTGCGGCCGCCTACAAGGATGTGTTCGGTTTTGGCGCGCTGCTTCTGATTCTGGCCGTAAAGCCGACCGGATTGTTCGGAAAGGAGATCAAGGGCCGATGATCAGAAGAGCTTTCACATGGATCCGGGAAAACCGGTTGATAGTGGCTGTAGGCGTTGTGTCGCTGCTGGTTCCGGCGATCGTCCAAAGCGACTATTATATGCAGGTCGTCACCATGTGCTGCCTGTTTGCCATCGGCGCTTTAAGTCTCAATCTCATTTTGGGCTACACCGGCCAGGCATCCCTTGCCCATGGCGGCTTTTTCGCCATCGGCGCCTACTGCGTGGCCATCCTCACCCACACGGCCGGGTGGAATTTCTGGGCCGCCCTTCCGACGGCGGCCGCACTGGCTGCCGCCGTGGGCTTGGTGGTGGGACTGCCCGCGCTTCGGACCCGGGGTGCCTATTTTGCCATCGCCACTCTGTGCCTGGGAGAAATCATTCATATCGTCGCGGGCAACTGGGTGGCACTGACAGGGGGGCACAACGGGATTGTAGGTGTTCCTGCACCGAGCCCCATCCCTGTCCCCCTGATCGGCAGTATCGCGTTCGAATCCGATGTGGCCCGGTATTACCTGGTCCTGGGGTTTCTGGCGGCTACCCTGCTGGTTCTGCACCGGTTGGTGAAATCGGTGCTGGGGCTCACCTTCATGGCGGTTCGGAACAACGAGGAACTGGCCGAAGCTTTAGGAATCAATACGTTTCGAACCAAGCTGCTTTCCTTTGTGGTTGCCAACTTTCTGGCCGGCATGGCCGGCGGCCTCTATGCGGCGCTGATCGGTTCCATCAGCCCGGCGGTGGCGTCGATCATGGTCACCTTCAATTTTTTGCTCTACGTCCTGCTGGGCGGCATCGCCACCCTGGCCGGTCCGGTCACCGGGGCGTTCGGGGTACCGATCCTGATGGAGTACCTTCAGGTGCTTCAGCACTTCCAGATGATACTCTACGGCGTTTTGCTCATCGTCGTTATCGTGTATTTTCCCCTGGGCCTGATGGGCGGCATACGGAAGCTCAGGGAGAAATATAACCGTTCGAAAGCGGCTTCAGCACAATAGCGCCCGGTATATCATTTTAAAACCGATGAAAGGGAAACCGGTGTGCGGCCTTATCCCGGCTCGCATAGTGCGCCGGTTGAATAAAACAAGCAAAAGGAGAAAACAATGGAAAAACACCAAGTGATGATCTTCGATATCATGGCATGCAACGTCTACTGGGATTTTGAGGGCTCCCCTCTGCCGAAGGAGCAGCACAAGTTTCTCGTGGCCCTTTACCCGACGCCCGGAGCCGCCACGCCGAATCTCATCGAGTCGCTGACGGCCTACGGACCGGGAGGGTACGAGGTTTCTTTCGAAAACCAGATGTTTACCAATGAAAACAAAAACGGCTGGATCTACGATCCGAATATTCCCAACTACTGGTACATGGTCAATCTGCCTACCGGTTTCATGGAAGAAGGTGACTATACCATCGAGATCCGGTGTAAGGACGGATCGGTGGTAAAAAAATCACGCATCCAGAAAAATGCGCCGTCCGAGGCCCTGGTGGATGCGTATGTCAAAAACTGGCAAGTCATCTACGATTCGTTTTCACCGTCGAAAAAAAATCCCCTGCCGCCGGACGCCTCCCTGGAAAACATCCGCTGTACCTGGTCCACGCTCAAAGACATGGCCGGAGTGGATTGTTATTATGTCTACCGGCTGGCCGAGGCATCCACCTCGATGGAATTTGACACCCAGAACCTCACGTGGTTCGACAATATCTATATCCAGCGGCTCAGGGACAATGACGACACCGCCGGTCTCAATAAAAACGGGGTGACCATCGGCACCAGCCTCAAGCCGAAAACTAGCTACGGGTATTTTGTCGAGATCACCGATGCCAATATCGCGGGGGAGGCCAATATCTGCATTTTCCAGCCGCACCAGTTCTTCGTGACCCCGTAAGCGGAAACTGCCGGCGTATTTTCACCGGGTGTATCCGAATGAAAATCCTCCGGCCTGTTGTTTTTGGCAGCGGGCGGCCCGCCGTCCCGCTGCCCCCAACCAGGGAGGATAAGCCATGAAGTATTTTGCCAAACCGGGTTTTCTGGCAGCGACCCTCACGATTGTTTTGACCCTGCTTGCCGCTTCGGAGATATGGGCGGAGAAAAAGGAGGTGCTGATCGGGTATTCCGGCCCCATGAGCGGTCTTGCCGCGGAATACGGGCAGGATGTCTATAACGGGATTCGGATGGCGGTGGATGAAATCAACGAAAAAGGGGGGTTCGCGGTTGACGGCGAAACGTATACGTTTCGGCTGCAGATGCTCGATGATCGGGCCGATCCCACCCAGGCTGCCAGTAACGCCCGCCGGCTTCGGAACAACGGCGCCATTGCGGTGTTCAACCCGGTCTACAGCACCTCGGCCGCCATGATGAACATCAACGAACGCGAAGGTAGCGAATTTCTCGTCATGGCATTCACAAGCACGCCCCGGATAACGGATGCCGGAAATAAGCTGCTTCTGGTAGCACCGGGATCGTTTGTTTCCATGACCCGGATCGCCGCGCAGTGGGCCATGGAAAAGGGTTGGGACAAGTGTGCCATGGTGGTTACAATCGGTCCATACGGCGAAGAATGGCGCAAGGCTTTCCGGGAGATCTGGCAGGGGATGGGGGGCA
>SLPT01000212.1 GCA_007131845.1 Desulfobacteraceae bacterium
GCAGGTAAAGGGTTTTTTCCCGAGATTGATCAGGGCCACCTGGATCTCTCCCCGGTAATCCGCGTCGATGGTGCCGGGTGAGTTGATGATCCCGATGCCGTGTTTCACGGCAAGCCCGCTCCGGGGGCGGATCTGGGCCTCGAAGCCTTCGGGAAGCGCGATGGCCAGACCCGTGGGGATCATCCGGATTTCACCGGGATCCAGGATCACGGGTTCTTCGATCGCGGCGCAGATGTCCATGCCGGCGGCAGAAGACGTCATGTAGCGGGGGAGTGGGATGTCAGAATCCCGCTCCGGACGGATTCGGCGGCACCGGATGTTCGTCGGGTTTTCATCCATGGCGGCTAACTGGCTCCGCCGCCACGCTGCGGCCGGTTGTTTTTCGGGCCGCGGCTGTCCTTGTTTCGGTTATGGCCGCCTGGTTTGCCGCCACCCCGGCCACCCTTGTCATCGCCGCCACCGGCTTTTTCACCGGAATCGGTCGATTCGGGCGGATCCAGGGTTTCCTTATGGCTGAGACGGATTTTGCCGTCCCTCGAGATATCGATCACTTTCACCGTCAGGGTTTCGCCTTCCCGGATCACGTCGGTGACGCTTTTTACCCGGTAATGAGCCAACTCGGAGATGTGAACCAGTCCTTCGGTTTTCGGCTTGATCTGCACGAAGGCCCCGAAATCGGTGGTCCGGACGACGGTCCCTTCGAATATGGCGCCGATTTCCGGGTCTGATCCGATATCGACGACCAGCTGCTCCGCCTTGTCGGCTTCCTCTTTCGAAAACGCGGCAATCTTGACCAGCCCGGTATCGTCGATGGAGATCTGGGTGTTGGTTTCGGTTTGCAGAGCCCGGATGTTCTTGCCTCCCGGGCCTATGAGCTCGCCGATGCGCTCGGGGTTTATCTTGACGTTCACCACGATGGGCGCATAAGGGGAGAGGTTGTCCCTGTGGGCGCTGATGGTCTCCTCCATCTTGTCGAGGATATGGAGCCTTCCGCCTTTTGCCTGTTCCAGAGCCTTTTCCATGATCTCCCTGGAGAGTTCGGCGATCTTGATATCCATCTGGAGCGCCGTGATTCCTTCCCGGGAGCCGGCTACCTTGAAATCCATGTCACCGAAATGGTCTTCATCGCCCAGAATGTCGGAGAGGATGAACGTATCGCTTCCTTCGGCGATCAACCCCATGGCAATACCGGATACCGGCGCCTTTACGGGAACACCGCCGTCCATGAGCGCCATCGACGATGCGCATACCGTTCCCATGGAAGACGATCCGTTGGATTCAAGCACTTCCGCGACGATGCGAATCGTGTAGTCGAAAGACTCCTTGTCCGGAAGTACCGGCTCCAGCGCGCGCTTGGCCAGGGCACCATGTCCGATATCGCGCCGGCTCGGTCCCATGAAGCGTTTGACTTCTCCCACGGAATAGGGGGGGAAGTTGTAGTGGAGCATGAAGGCGGACGTCTCGTCCCCGATAAGGGTCTCGATCCGCTGTTCGTCATGAGATGATCCGAGGGTCAGGGCCGAGAGTACCTGGGTTTCGCCGCGGGTGAACAGGGCGCTGCCGTGAACCCGGGGCAGGACGGCGGTCTCGCAGGTGATTAGCCGGATTTCGTCGGTTTTCCGGTTGTCGATCCGCTGCTGCTTGGACACGATCATGTCCCGCGAAATCGATTTCACCTGGTCGTTGAAAATTGCGGATACTTCGGCGCCTCGCTCTTCGAACGCCTCTTCGAGTTCGGCCTTTACCGCGTCCTTTGCGGCTGAAAGCGCCGCGCGGCGGTCGATCTTCTCCCGGACGGACAGGGCCGATACGATCTTGTCCCGGGCGATTGCTTCGACCTTTCCAACCAGTTCCTGGTCCTTTTCCGGAGCCGTGAACACGCGCTTCGGTTTGCCGATCGATTCACGCAGCTTGTCCTGCAGGTCGATGATGGGCTGCATCTCCCGGTGGGCAAAGAAAATGGCCTCGATCATGTCGGATTCTGAAACAAATTCCCCGCCGCCTTCCACCATCGTGATACCCGTCCGGGAGCCGGCAACGATCAGGTTGATATCCGAATGCTCCGCCTGTTCGATGGTCGGGTTGATGACAAACGCGTTATTGATCCGTCCGACGCGTACGCTGGCGATGGGCCCTTCAAACGGGATCTCGGATATTTCCAGGGCCGCGGACGTCCCGATCATGGCCAGGATGTCGGGCTCGTGGACTTTGTCCATCGAAAGCACCGTCGCGATTACCTGGGTTTCGTAATTGTATCCTTTGGGGAAAAGGGGACGGATCGGCCGGTCAGTCAGTCGGGCCGTAAGGGTCTCCTTTTCGCTGGGACGGCCGATTTCCCGGCGGAAGTAGTTTCCGGGGATCCGGCCCGCAGCATAGATTTTCTCCTGGTAGTCGACGCTCAGGGGAAGAAACATCGCATGCTGGTTCGGTTCGTCGGCCGAAGAAACGGTTACCAGCACGATGGTTTCACCGTACTGAACGACGACCGAACCGGCGGCCTGTTTGGCAAGCTTGCCGGCCTGTATGCTCAGGGTTTCGTCCCCGATTACGGTTTTGAATAGTATTTCCATTGGTTTACTCCTGTCCACAACCCGTTTGTTCAAATTACGTATCGGTTCCCATAATAAACTGAAAAATCAGCGGTTGCGCTTGATGATGTTGTTATGAATAATATGGGCGCAACTACTTGCGGATACCGAGTTGAGAGATGATTGTTCTGTAGCGGGCCGGGTCCTTGCTTTTTACGTAGGTAAGCAGCCGGCGGCGCTTTCCGACCATCATCAGCAATCCTCGCCGTGAATGATGGTCCTTCTTGTGGGTTTTCAGGTGCTCCGTGAGATTGACGATCCGCTCCGTCAGAATTGCGATCTGCACATCCGGGGATCCGGTATCGGCGTCATGGGTCCTGAACTGTTCGATGATTTCGTTTTTCCGGGTTTCTGATAGATTCACTGCGTCCTCCTGTATGAATGGAAATGGGTCATATTTTTTTCATCCTTTATGGCTTCTTGTAACACAGGTGCCATGGTTAATGAAATACACAACAGTACCTGAAATCAAAATTGTTTTCAGGTACATGGATCACGGCCAGCAGGCGGTTTCCGGGGGCCGTCACCCGGGCGTAAAACGGTTTTGGAGAAGCGTCTGCCAACGCCGGAAGATCCGCCGCCGAAAGCGTCCGGCCGTGCCGGATTTTCTCCTGAACCCGGCTGTCGGCCTCGGCCGACGGCATGTCTTTCAGGGCGTCGGCCATGAGTATTACATGCCGCTCCAGTCGTCCGGCGATTGCCTCTTCTTCCAGCCTTTCAAGGTCGATGGCCTCCTTGCGCGCAAACCCGCCGCTTTCGATCCTGTCGAGATGCAGCAGGTGTCCGCCGTATCCGAGCCTGTCGCCGATATCCGCGCATAATGTTCGGATATACGTACCGCCCGAGCATTCCACCTCGAAAGTGATATCCGGCAGCCGGATGTCCCGGACTTCGATCCGGGAGATGTTGACTGCCCGGTCCGGTTTGCGGATCATTCTGCCCGCTCTTGCGTGCCGGTAAAGCGGCACGCCGTTGTGCTTCAGGGCCGAGTAGGACGGCGGCGTCTGGAGGATGTCCCCCGTATACTCCGAAAATACATCGTAAATAATGTTTTCAGGAATGGGGTCCACCGGTTTTTCTGCCGTTACGGCTCCCGTGTAGTCCTGGGTGTCCGTCGTCCTGCCCAGGCGCAGGGTTGCGGCGTAGGTTTTTCGTCCATGCAGGAAAAACTGCGAAAGCCGCGTGCCCTGATTGACGAGGCATACCAGCACACCCGTGGCGAAGGGGTCGAGGGTGCCGGCGTGCCCGACTTTTCTGATGCCCGGCAGCCGCTTGATCCGCCGGACAACCGCGGCGGAACTCATGTCCGGCGGCTTGTCCACCACCAGGATCCCGCCGGGGAGAAGCGTTTTTTCATCGAATTCTTGCTGCACTCGTAAAAAGTCGCGATCCGACGGCTTTGTAAAAAGTTCCAAGATCAAGGCTTGCGCGATTTCGAAGAATGCAGCGTACCTGGCGTCCGTTAAATTCTGAGAAATCGCGCGCAGGCGCAGATATTGGACTTTTTACGAAGCCTTCAATTCTTTGTTTGCGTTCATTGTGTAGCTTGTCCGGCCGGTCTACCGCAGCCGACCCGACAGGGAAAAAAGCTGCTGTTTCAACTCCGGCAGCGTGCTGTAAATATCGAATCCGGCGGCGGATATATGACCACCCCCGCCGAATGCGGATGCGATGCTCGATACGTTGACGGATCCGTCGGATCGGAGGCTCACATGGTAATGGCTTCCGGGGCGCCCCGATATTCCGCCGTTTCTTCGCTCGTAAAGCAAAGCGGCCACCTTGACATTCTCGATCCGCTTGGCGTAATTGATCAGCCCGTTTACATCGGCGATTTCGGTGCCGGAGGCGCTTAACATATTCTGGGTCAGGGTCATGATGGAAAACGCACCGTCCTCGGATAACTCGATGGTGTCGAACAGCATGGTCAGCAGCTTGATCCGGCTCAGGGATATGGTTTCATACACGTGATGCGCCACCGTATGGGGATCGGCACCGGCGGAAACCATCTCGTGGGAGATCCGGAACGCCTCCTGCGTGGTGTTGGAAAACCGAAAGGAGCCGGTATCCGCCATGATTCCCGTGTAGATGGCATAGGCCATGGACATGCTTACCGGCACGTCCATGGCCCGGACAATCCGGTAGACGATTTCAGCGGTGGCCGACGCCCCGGGATCGACGAGTTGAAAATTGCCGAACCGGTTGTTGGTCACGTGATGGTCGATGTTGATCACCGCGGGTATCCGGTTGACCGCTTCCGCTGCGTCCCCGATCCGCTGGAGATCGGAACAGTCGAGTACGACTGCTGTATCGTAGGCCTCCAAATCCCCGGGATCCTGCTTGATCCGATGGATCGACGGCAGGAACTGGTAGACGGCCGGGATGGCGCTCTGGTTATACAACTGAACCTTCTTTTTCATTGTTTCCAGGGCCAGGCCGAGCCCCA
>SLPT01000107.1 GCA_007131845.1 Desulfobacteraceae bacterium
CATCAGGAAGCCGGCCGTCATCGCCGTTACCGGAATCGAGACGATCAGCCCGATGCTGCCGGCTATGCCGCGGACGAACTCGGTGGCGATCAGGTCCATGTTGACGTTCCGGAGCCATTCCATTTCATATCCCACCAGCAGGAGCAGCAGGGGCAATGCACCGCCCGCATAGGCAAGAACGAGGGTATTGGACATGGTGCCCATGATATCCCGGCCCACGTTCATGCCCGCCCGCACCAATCGGTAGGCACTGATGCGGGGGTCGACTGCCCGGATCTCGGAAGCCGCTGAAGCCACCGACATTCCAACGTCCGTGACAGCTCCCAGGGAGCCGATGATTATTCCGGCGAAAAGCAGCCCCCGGACGTTTTTGGGATGATCCATGAATAAAAGCATGCGGGCTTCTTCGCTGCTGAATCCGGTAAGGCTCGACAATTTCCCCACCCACAGCGCAAGGATACCGGCAACCGTAACACCGCAAACGGTTCCCACAATGGCGGAAAAAGACTTTGCATTGATCCCGCCGATAACCAGCAGCGTAAATACAATCACAACCGTTGCCGAAACAGTGGCCACCGGAATCGGTGAATACCCGGCAAGCAAAAGGGGAATCACCCCCCTGACCACGACCAATCCCGTGAAAGCCAGGGAAATCAGGGTCTTGAGCCCCTGAATACGCCCGATGCCTAATAGCAATATGACGAATATCCCCAGCAGGTAATACACCCCCCTGTCGCGAACCACGTCATGGACGTCCACCGTTTGAAGTCGGCCGTCCATCACTGTGCCCACCAGAAGTATCTCGTCATTTTCCTCCAGGTAAACGTTCAGGTACGGATCGTCTTCGTCGTAAACATTCCGGACCCGGACAGATTTTCCCTTGAAGGGGCCGCCCGTGATCTGCACTTCGGCCTCCTGCTCCAGAAAACCGAAGACATGGCTTGCATCGAAATCCGTGACGGAAACCACCCTGCCGCGGAAAAACGTCTCCGGCGCATCCTCGCTGCCGCTGCTGCCGGAATCGCCGCCCAAGGAGGTTCCGCCCGAAACCGTAAAGAACAATACAACGCCGGTAACCACCATCAATAGTATTTGCTTCACATCAACTCCATCGTGCCTGCGGGCTTGGGCGCGCGGACCGGCCAGGGAGTAAATATTGCCGAAAGTCAATTCATTATTATGTCATTTTAAATATAACCCTCAGCGTGTTTCAACCAGCAACTGAAATAAAAGCTCATTTAAAATAGAAACAATACTTGACATATGAGTTTTTTGATTACAATATATAAATATTGCCCCAACAAAAATCATAATTTTACGTTAATATTAAGGAATGCTTAAATTTTTATTGCATGAATATTGGGCGTATTTTCTGCGATTAAAATTTAATTCGGACGCATAAATTGGCGAAAGAGACGGTTTTCGTTCAGGCATAAAATAGCATAAAATTGTTGACAACTAAAATTCATAGGGTGATTTGAAGATAATATTATAGACTTAATTTCTTTCAGCTTTGCGATTTTTGATCATTTTTAACTATTAATATAGCCAAGCAACGGTTTTATTTACGCTTCAGGATCCGCATCATTGCACGTCAGGACCGGAACCCGGGCATTTGTCTGTCCGGCTTATATGGCCTGCAAAAAAAAGGAGGCATGAATGAACGAAAATCCATTTTGTGAGGCTAAGGGTAGGGGGAAATTTCCCGTTACGCTGATCATGTTGTTCCTGGTCTTGCTGTTTGCGGGGACGGTAGCAGCCGGACCGCCGCCTAAAATCGACTGGGATCCGAAGAGGCTGGAACTGAAAGTGCCGCCAGGCGGGGTGACCCGGCAACAGGCTTCATTTGTCTCCGACAGGGATATCGGTCCCTTGCGACTTGAGGCAGTCCCTGCCATTTCCGATTACCTGGATATCATCCCTGAAGAGATCGAATCCGTTCGGGCCGGTGAAACCGTGCAAATTGTTATAACCGCCGCTTTTGATAACAATCATCGCGGAAGCATGCGCGCCGGGACAATTCATGCTCTTGACGGTCAAC
This sequence comes from Desulfobacteraceae bacterium, assembly GCA_007131845.1. Lineage (GTDB taxonomy): Bacteria > Desulfobacterota > Desulfobacteria > Desulfobacterales > Desulfosalsimonadaceae > B1SED10-16. The sequence continues at coordinate 2,042 of SLPT01000107.1, forward strand.
GGAGCCTGGCAGGGACACTGAAAGTGAGACTTGTCCCAGCCGAAAAGGGATGCGGGATCACAGGCACGGTCCTTCAGGGGGGTGTAAGTGTTGAAGGGGTAGTAATGAGTCTTGCCGGTCCTGACCAGGCAACTGCGGAAACGGACCAGAATGGGAAATTTCTATTTTCAGGCCTTGCAGAAGGACAATACACCGTTTCGCCTCAAAAAACAGGGTATTCCTTTGAACCACAAAAACGCATCGTTGAAATCATTGAATGCCCTGAAACGGAAACAATCAATTTTACCGCCGACCTGACAACAGTGCGTATTTCCGCCGATCCGCAAACTGTCGAAGAGACAGAATCCTCCACTCTTGCATGGACATCCTCAAACGCAGATGCGTGCTCGATAGAACCGGGCATCGGTGCAGTCGAAACCAGCGGATCCATAGAAGTTTCGCCCCTGGAATCAACTACGTACGCAATCACAGCAACTGGTCCGGGGGATACGGCCGCTGATGAAGTTACAGTGGAAGTAATTCCTGAGGATACTGAACCGTTTGCGGTTTCCATCATCGTGCCGGTCGATGGCGGCGATTCTACCCGGTCAGAGGTGATGGTCCGGGGAACAGTAGAAGGCTTATCCGGAATGGATGCGGGGGTCAGCGTCAACTGCTCGGCTATAAATGAAGCCATGTTCGACGGCCGTATCCCGGCAAGCGCTTCCGGAGACAAATTCGCCGCCAATAATATCCCCCTCCTGCCCGGCGACAATACAATTACAGTTATCGTCACGGACAGTGAATCCAACCGGATCGGCGAGGCATCCATTGATGTCTACCATGACCCCGGGGATCATACCCTGCAGGTCACATCAAACCGCGAAAGCGGGATTTCTCCGCTGGAAGCCACGCTTGAACTCGGCGGCTCGTTCAATATAAACGATTCTCAAATCGCCTGGTCCGGGCCGGGGATCGCTGAGATTGCCGGCCATGCGCCGGACGAATACGAAATTCGAATGACAGAGACCGGCGTCTATCATTTTACGGTAGAAGTGGAAGATCCCGCCGGCAGCATCCTTACTGACGATTATGCCTTTGTCGTGATGGACGCAGAGGATCTGGATGAAAGTCTGCGCGCCAAATGGGACAGCATGAAAGCCGCCCTGGCAGATCAGGATATCCAGGGCGCCCTGAATTATTTCGCCGACGGACAGAAGTATCTCTACAGCGACATCTACACCGAACTTCATGATGAACTCCCGCAAATAACGAATACAATGAAGGAAATCGAAATGATTTCCATGCAGGACAATTCCGCGAAATACCGGATTCTCAAAGACGAAAATTATGGCGGGGAAGATATAACCGTCAGCTATTACGTTTATTTTGTAAAGTCTCCCGAGGGACTGTGGAAAATATACCGCTACTGATGCTGCTGCCGGCGTTAGAATACCGGCGTGTTGACTGCGGGCTCAATTCGGGCGGAGGTGCAAGAACCCGGAGCACATTATGAGAAGAAAGCTGTTGATAGCCGTAGCTGTCTTTCTGGGCATTTTGATTCTGATGCAATCTTTATGATGCTTCAAGCTGTATTCTATGGAGAGGGGTTTCATGAAAAAATTATTTCTTTTATTAAAAATTGTATTCGTTATTTGCATTACATCTTATGCCCCCCCGGCCTTTGGATGGGGTGTATCGAACCATGAAGATATCTCAGAGGTCGCTGTTGAAAATTCTGTGTTGGTGGAAAAGTTTGGAAATTTTACAAAATCGAATCTCGGACTGGGAGAGGGATTAGGCACGACTGTTGCCGTTGATCCCTCCAAAAATGACAATGAGAAGGGGCTGACCCCGGTTGATATGGTCAAACGGGGTGCAGCAAAAGAGGATTCATGGTGCTGGGAAACAGATCATTGGCAAGAAGAATCTGATGTTTCTTGTTTGTCTTATTTGGGACGGTTTAATCATCATTATCACAATCCATTAAAGGATTGGGACGAGGCCGGTTTAAACGATTGGTCGTGGGATTGGCTCAGTGGTAGTTCTTCCTTGCTCTGGGCTCAAAACGACGAGCAGGCCTGGTCCTGGAACAATCTCCGGGAGATGTATTACGAAGCGCTTATGGCCATTGATAACAAGACAGGACAGGGCGGGAGAAAGTTTCGATTGGCTAAAATTTTTAGAGGCATAGGGCATCAACTGCACTTAATCCAGGATAAAGCCGTACCATATCATGTTCGAAACGATTCACATGCAAGAGAAACAGTTGTTACTGGTTTTTATCAGAGGATGGGAGGTGGTCTTTATTTTGAATCATGGGCTAAAGAAGAAAATGACCAAATAATTTATCTGGCCAATAACCAGATTAAGCCGGAGTTGGATTTGACTGAACCATACGAATACGAAGATGAACTGCCGGTTGCCAAATTGATAGACACAAACACCTATGATGGAACAAATCCTTCGGCATGCCTTTCCGTCGGCCTCTCAGAATTCACAAATGCCAATTTTTTCAGTGCTGATACAATTTTCGCTGCGGAAAGGTATGAAGAGGGTGATAAATATTATTTTCCCTATCCCGAAAAAGATGACACCAACCTTCAGGCGTTTATCGATGAGCGGGATTTGCCGCTCAGGCATTTTGAGAGCGGTGATACGGAATTCGTGATAAGCTTGGTAGCCGACAGGATGGAAATCGATCATTTTGTTCAGCCAACGTACCACACGCGGTCCGTTTCTTCAGGACTCGGCCTCTATACGAAAACATTCTATCTGAGCGAAAGGTGCCACGAAGACTATGTTGAAAAGCTCGTGCCCCGTGCTTCCGGATATTCCACGGAACTGATCGACTATTTTTTTCGCGGTTCGATTAACATTTCCCTACCGGAAAACGGTGTTTATTCAATGTTTGTTCCCGGCAATGAAATTGACCAGGATAACTACGACAGTTATGAGAATGTGTTTGACAGTATCACACTGGGTGTTGAAAACACCTCTTTGTATGGCG
>SLPT01000170.1 GCA_007131845.1 Desulfobacteraceae bacterium
GGCACTGTTCCATGAGCATGGCATTCAGGCGTGAAGACGGTAAGGTGATATCGGAATCATCCGACGCGGAGCGATAATGCGGGGAGGTTCCTTCCCCGGCAAATGCGTCCGCAGGGATGATCATATCCCCTACCCCCACATCCGGCGATACGGATCCGCACCATCCAAAGACGATAATCCGCTCGACGCCCCACGCCACCATGGTTTCAAGGAGCATGACCGCATACGGTGCGCCGATAAAGGGACCGGCAATACATACCGTTGCACCTGACTGAGGGGCGCAGTACATCCGGCTGTTTAAAAGCACGTGGGGATGCGTCCCGGACAGGCCGGCCTGAGCCACGAGTTCCTTGAGGTCCGCGGGGCTGCTCACCATCACCGCCGTGCGGTTGGGGCATGCCGGCCACTGCTTCGGGGTTTGGGGCTGAATTACCGCATTATCGGGATCCATGGGACTATTCCAAAGGGTTGGACAATTCCTGCAAGTCTTCCTTGACCTCATCGATGATATCGTAGAGCCACAGTACATCTTCGATGGTAAGACGCCCCGCCTTGGCGGGCGCGCGATCCGTTCCATCCTTTTTTTTGAGGATTCTCGGGCCAATCTGCAGCTTCGGCTCTCCTCCGGCATACTGGTTAATGGATACCGAAAGCCCTGTTTCCTCGCAAAGCCATTTCTTCAGAACTTCATCTTTTTCCGGGTCGTATCCGGGCATTGTTTTCCTCCTGCTCAATCTGTATTATATATTTTAGTGCCTGAATAAAAACCGTCATGTCGAGACCCTTGAAAAGTCGGCAAGCCGTGCAAACAGGTCCGATATGCGCCGTAGCAGGGCGAGTCGGTTTTTCCGGAGCGCGTCGTCATCGGCCATGACCATGACATCGTCGAAAAACCGGTCCACCGGCTCCCGGATGGAGGCGATTTCGGAAAACGCGGACTGGGCATCCCGGTTAGCCAGGTGACGGTTTACCGCCTGCTCCACCCTTTCGAAGGCCTCGTAAAGCCGGGTTTCCGCTGAATGTTCAAACCGGTCCGGATCTACCTCACCACCGCGGGTTTCGGTTGGATCCGCTTTTCGGATGATATTGACGACCCGTTTGAAGGCAACGGCCAGAGACTGGAAATCCGGAAGGTCCTTCATGCGGGCAAAGGCCCTGGCCCTGCTCCACACATCCACGACATTGTCGAAAGAGACTGCAAGCACGGCTGCCGCCATGTCCCTGGGTACAGATTCCTCTTCCAACATGTGCGCCATGCGGTTTTTCAGAAACCCGAGAATCTCTTGTTCGAGGGTTTCCTTTGGTTGTTCAGCCGGTGCGTCAAAAAGTCCCAGGCCGAACCGGACGGCTTCGGCAAGGCTCACATCCAGATTATTTTCCCGGGCGATCTGTAAGAGCCCGATGGCCTGACGTCGAAGGGCATAGGGATCGGATGCGCCGGTAGGGATCAGTCCTATGTGAAAACAGCCGCAAAGGCTGTCAAGCTTGTCCGCAACAGAAAGAAGTGCGCCAATCCGGGTTTCCGGAAGAACGCCGCCGGATTGAACCGGACGGTAGTGCTCCTCGACCGCTCTTGCAACAAGGGGATCCTCACCGGATTTTTCTGCGTAAATACGGCCGATTACGCCCTGGAGCTTAGGAAATTCAATGACCACCTGGCTTACAAGGTCTGCCTTGCAAAGAGCCCCAGCACGGTCCAGGCGGCGGGCGTCGGCTTCATCCAGGCCGGCAGCGCCTGCTAAATAATTGCAGAAACGGCGGATCCGCTGCGTTTTATCCCAGACCGATCCCAGGTTGGCCTGGAAAACAACGTCCTTCAGCTTTTGCGTCATCTGATCCAGGGAAACCTTCCGGTCGCTTTCGTAAAAAAACCGGGCATCTTCCAGCCGTGCCGCAAGCACCCGCTCGTATCCGGAAATCACCACGTCCATATTTTTCGCCCGGTTGTTGCTGACAGCAATGAAATGGGGCAGCATCTTGTTGTCTTCGTCCATGATTGCGAAATAACGCTGATGCTCCCGCATGGCGGTGATAAGTATTTCCGGGGGCAGGCTGAGAAACCGGGTATCAAAGCTTCCCAGCACGACCTCCGGGTATTCCACAAGGTTCACAACCACATCGCAAAGCGCCGGATCATCCAGGATTCGTCCGCCGGTTCCGGCTGCCGCACGTTCCATGCTCTCGATCATGAGCGCCTTCCTGCGAACCGGATCGGCAATGACATACGCCTCTTCCAGCTTTTGCAGGTACTGCCCGGGATGGTCCAAACAGATTTTTCCCGGTGCCAGAAAACGATGTCCGAAGGTGTTTCGGCCGCTTTTGACGTCGCCTACGGTGAATGAAAACGAGCGATCTCCGAACAGGGCAACAATCGAGTGAATGGGCCTGGCAAATGCGATGGAAAGATCTTTCCATCGCATGGTCTTGGGAAAGGCAATGGACAGGATCAATCCGGGCATCTCCCGTCTGAGGATATTGACGGTTTTTTGACCTTTATCCGTCTTTCGGATGCACAGGTACCTTCCCTTTTCCGTGTCCCTGACCGTCAGGCGGGTAACCGATACGCCGTTTTTTTCCGCAAATTTCCGGGCTGCCACCGTGGGGCGTCCGTTTTCATCATATCCCACGCGCTCAGGTGGCCCGGTAACCTCCGATGTAAAGGGCTCCTGGCGTAAAGCCACATCATAAGCCATGACGGCCAGCCTTCGGGGCGTGCCGTATACGGCGACTTCGCCGCAGGCGATCCGCTCCTTCCGGAGCCGTTCGATCACCATATTCCGAAAAGCATCCAGCGCCGGTTCAATATAGCCGGAAGGAATTTCCTCGGTTCCGATTTCGATCAAAAGTGATTCCATGATTTGCCTGTGCTTGTTATTCAAATAATAGTGAAGATTGACGGCTTCGTAAAAGTCCAATATCTGCGTTACGCGCAATTTCTCAGAATTTCACGTACGCCAAGTACGCTGCATTCTTCGAAACCCGGCAAGCCTTGATCTTGGACCTTTTACAAAGCCGTCAGGCCGCGACTTTTTACGAGTGCATCAAGATTCCGGCTTCAGCATCGGGTATCCCATTGCCTTGCGCTGCTCGATATAGGCTTGCGCGCACAGGCGTGCGAGATCCCGGATCCGGGCGATGTATCCGGTCCGCTGGGTAACGCTGATGGCGCCCCTCGCATCGAGAAGGTTGAAAAAATGGGAACACTTGAGGCAGCATTCGTATGCCGGCAGCACGAGTCCTTCAGATATCGCTTTTTTCGACTCTCCCTCGAAACGGCTGAAAAAATCAAAAAGCATGGCGACATCCGCCGTTTCAAAGTTGTAGGTGGACTGCTCCACTTCCTGGCGGTGATGAACATCCCCGTACGTGAGATGCTCGTTCCATCGGATATCGAAAACACTGTCGACACCCTGGAGATACATGCATATACGCTCCAGTCCGTATGTCAACTCCACCGGGACAGGATTGACCTCGATGGAGCCGGCCATCTGAAAATAGGTAAACTGGCTGATTTCCATGCCGTCGAGCCATACCTCCCATCCAAGACCGGATGCCCCTAAAGTCGGAGATTCCCAGTCATCTTCCACAAACCGGATATCGTGTTCCATTGCGTCGATCCCCAGGGCTTTGAGGCTCCCCAGAAACCGTTGCTGGATGTCGTCCGGTGACGGCTTCATAATAACCTGAAACTGGTAGTAATGCTGGAGGCGATACGGATTGTCGCCGTAGCGACCGTCGGTCGGCCGCCTGGACGGCTGGACATACGCAACGTTCCAGGGCTCCGGGCCGAGAGAACGCAAAAGGGTTGCCGGGTGGAATGTCCCAGCGCCCACTTCCATGTCGTAGGGCTGAACCAGAACGCATCCCTTCCGGGACCAGAAGCGCTGCAAGTTGAGAATTACATCCTGAAAATACATGTTCGGCTGTCCTCGGCTGTCATTGGCTGCTTATAACGATCTCAGCCCGGCCGCCGCCATCCGGCAGCAGCCGTCTTTTGATGTTTTGGTTGTCGGGCCATTGTGAGCAAAAGCTGTCTTTGGTTCCGGCTGGCGCCGCTATGTCCTGATCTTTTACGTGGCTAATAGCACGTCATCACTTCGCCGTCACGCCCTTCATGTCTACCGATGCATCCAGCAGCATGCCGCCTTTCCGACCGGCAAGAACGGCATCCCATATTGGCCGGAGATGCGATATCCGATCCGGCTCACCAAAGGCCCAGATACATCCGCCCCCGCCTGCTCCGGTAAACCGGGCGCCTGCTCCGGTGTCAACAGCTGTTTTAACCAATTCAATTCCGGTTTTATCCAGGACGCCGGGCGTCATTTGTCTTCTGATGGCCGTATCCCGGCTCATCGCTGCAATGGCCCCGGGCAGATCCTTTTCGGAGAAAGCATGAATGAAATCCGCCGTGCAGCTGACAATTTCTTCCCAGAGCCTGCGGTGCGTCCCTTCCAGAAACCCCCGAATCCAAAGACCGTTGATTTCCTTTGACTCATGCTGAGCGCCGCAGTACGCCACGAGCATCCGGTCGTTGATCCATGAGGCGTCCCCGGCTTCGAGCAGGCTTTTCTTTATATACCACGGATCCTTTCCCCTGCCGTTCCAGTACCAGGCGTTTACGCCGCCAAAGGCCGCGGCCATCTGATCCTGGCACCCGCAGGGAACGAGCGCAACACCCTCTTCCACTGCATGCGCCAATTCCGGGATTTTGTGCCACGTGCCATCCGGAAGCTTTGCGCCGGCTTCTTCCAGCAGCCTGTAAAGAGCCGCGATAACGGCTACCGCTGCGGCGGATGATCCGCCCAAAGCGCTTTTCGGGGGGGAAGATGAGTCGATGTCAATATGAATGCCATCGATGCCGAAATGCTCCGCCACGGCAAAAATAAGTCCCAGGGGATGGCTGAAGGGGGCCCGCCCCATCACGAATTCGGCCGGTGAAAATCCCTTCGACGAAACCCGCACAATACCCGGGGTATAATCTGAAACCTGAACCTGTGTGCGCAGATTCAGGGCAATATTAA
>SLPT01000261.1 GCA_007131845.1 Desulfobacteraceae bacterium
GCGCCAGGACCCGGATATCATCATGGTGGGCGAGATGCGGGATCTGGACACGGCGGAAAATGCGGTGCAGGCAGCGCTCACGGGGCATCTCGTTTTATCGACGCTTCATACCAACGATGCGCCTTCGGCGATCATCCGGCTGCTGGATATCGGCATCCCGCACTTCCTGGTTCAGTCGGTGCTGACCGGCGTGATCTCCCAGCGCCTGGTGCGAAAGATCTGTACAAAGTGCTCGGAATCCTATGAAATCGACATGGAAGAACTTTCCCGGAAGGGCCTGGATATCTCCGCTGAAACGCCGCTGACCCTCTACCGGGGAAAGGGGTGCATCCGGTGCCGGGGAACGGGTTATTACGGCAGGACGTCGGTCTTCGAGGTGATGCCGTATTCCAGGGGAATCAAGGAAATCACCACGGCGGATGCCGACCTGAACCGCATCCGCGAGAGCGCACTGGCCGAAAACATGATCACCCTGCGTGAAAATGCGATCAACAAGATGCTGGCCGGCACCACCACCCTGGAAGAAGTGCTGCGGGTTACCTGGGAGCAGGTATAAAAAACGGGCCGCCCCGTGAAGCATTGGGGGGCGGCCCGTTTCGGAATCTGGCGCCTGATGATCGCCTTGTTTTATTCTTTAGCCTTGAAAGCGGTTCACGCTGCGATCCGGTCAAGGGAATTGGTGATCAGGACCGTTGACGTGGTATCTTCCACGTGCAGTACCAGCACCTCTCCGAGATCCTCCTCGGTCAGAAGAAGCGGATCCTTTCCGATGCCTGCGGAAGCGGTTTCCTGGTAGTAGAGGGTGTAGCTCTGGCCCGGTTCAACCATGTCGTTTTTCCCTTTGTCGATAAACGCCAGCATGTGCTCGCCGATAATCACCTGGCCGTCCTCGGCCTTGATGAGGTGTCCTCTCAGGTCCGCAACGGAATCCTGCAGCCGGATCCGGTCGGAGCGCTCCCGGAAGGGCATGACCAGGTCTCCCTCCCGCGTATCACGGAAGGATGAATCGATCATGCCCACGGCAAACTGATCTTCCACCTGCGTGATTTCGGCGATGCCGGTAATGATGTGCTGGATGCCGACATATTCGTCCGTCACGGGGTCGTTGACCGGCCCGGTGGTCCGGTAGATGGCGTACAGGCCGCCCTCGACCATTTCCCCGATGCCCTCGGCCGGTTCGATAAAGATCTTGTCTCCGCTGGAAATCAGGCGGTTGTCTTCTTTTACCTTGATGACGGTGCCGAAGTGCCTGGCCTCGGTCTCGCGGATGAAGCCGATTGCGTTGATGCCTGCATACCGGTAGAACCGGTCCGGATCAGGCAGTTCGACGTCAACGGGGATTTCCTCTCTTTCCACCCAGTCTTTCCGGTAGATCTGGATCCGCTGGCCCGGGTAGATCAGGTGGGGGTTGGCGATATCGGGATTGTGCTGCCACATTTCCGGCCAGTACCACGGGGAGTCGGAAAATTGTTCCGAAAGATCCCAGAGGGTATCCCCTTTCTGGACAACATAGTAGAATCCGGTTGACGTCTCGACGATGTTTTCTTCGATATCCCCATGGGACAATGCGGGAAACAGGAACGCAATCGGGATACTAAGCAGGAAATATGCTAACAAATGTTTAAGTTTTTCTTTCATGGCAGGCCCCTGATTTAATTATTGAACGGGTTGATAAGGCATGTATTTCCGTCGTTTCTGGCGGGTCTCGGTAGATAACCTCCTATTTTTCTAAAGGGTTTTTTTGCTTTTGTCAATATCTGATCCGCTTGTGCCGGAGACATTTTTTTGCTACGGGTAAATGATGAGTATCAATATTGTTGCGATCATAATACTGGCGGCCCTTGCCGCAGACCGGATTCTGCATGCCGCGGCCGATGTCATGAACCTCCGGCACGGCGGGACCGGGCTGCCGGAAGCGTTTAAAGACTACTACGATGCGGAGCGCTACCGGAAATCCATCCGATATACCCATGCCAATACCCGCTTTTCATGGGTTGCCGGCGCTTTTACCACGGTGGTTTTTCTCGGATTCTGGTTTGCCGGCGGATTTCCGGTTGTCGATGGATGGGTGCGCCAGGCCGCCGATTCCGAAGTGGTCCGCGGCCTTTTGTTCATCGGCGCGCTGGTCATCGCACGAGGGTTTATTTCGCTTCCGTTTTCCGTTTACAAAACGTTTTGGATCGAATCCGAGTTCGGATTCAACCGGACGACGCCGGCCGTCTTTGCGGCCGATACACTAAAAGCGCTTCTGCTTGGCATCGTGATCGGCGGCATCGTGTTGTCGGCGATCCTTGCCTTTTTCGTTCATGTAGGTGACGCGGCATGGCTGTATTGCTGGATTGCCGCGGTTTTGTTCATGGCAGCCATGCAGTTTATCGTCCCGTCCTGGATCATGCCGCTTTTCAACCGCTTCGAACCCCTCGAACCAGGCTCTCTCCGGGATGCGATCTTTGCATATGCCGAAAAAATCGACTTTCCGGTTCAAAATATCTATGTCATGGATGGATCGAAGCGTTCCGGAAAATCCAACGCGTTTTTCGCCGGTTTCGGCAAAAGCCGGAAAATCGTTTTGTACGATACCCTGGTGGAAAACCACACCACGGACGAACTCGTTGCGGTGCTCGCCCACGAGATGGGGCATTTCCGGAAAAAGCACGTCCAGTGGATGCTTCTTGCATCCATTTTGCAAGCCGGTGTTTTGTTTTACCTCCTGTCCGTTTTCATTACATCCCCGCTGCTGGCGGAAGCTTTTTTTCTGGATTCGGTATCGGTGTACGCGGGCCTCGTCTTTTTCGCGATCCTGTATTCGCCCGTTGACATGGTGATGGATTTTCTGATGCAGGCGGTTTCCCGGAAAAACGAATATGCGGCGGACCGGTTTGCGGTCGAAACCACGGACAACCCGGATGCAATGAAGCGTGTGCTGAAAAAGCTTGCCGCCAACAACCTGGCAGCACTTCGCCCTCACCCGTTTTACGTGGTGCTGAACTACTCGCATCCGCCCGTTGCGGACCGGATCGCCGCAATCGACAAGATGGCGGTAAACGTATTGTCCCGGAAAGAGCGGACCGCTACGGCGGGTATCCCGTAATTTCCCGGATGGAGCGATACAGGGGTGCCAGGCGGGTGTACATCTTCCGGTATACCCGGCGGTACAATGCGTCATACAGACGGTGCGTATCCGGGTCCGGCTCGAACAGGTCGCCCGGGCGGGTCATTTCGTGTATGGCTTGTTCGTGGTCCGGATACATGCCCAGGCCCACGGCCGCGTTGATGGCTGCGCCGAGCCCGGAGGTTTCGTAAAGATGCGGCCGGGAGGTGGGCAGGTTGAATACATCCGCCGTGACCTGCATGGCGTGTCTGCTCTGGGATCCCCCGCCGGAAACCGCAAGTTTCCGGATGGGTATTTTCGTTCGCCGTTCGATCCGCTCCTTTCCTTCGCGCAGGGCGTATGCGAGCCCTTCAAGTATGGCCCGGTAGACATGCCCCCGCGTATGGATGTCTCCGAAACCGATGATACCGCCCTTGGCTTCCGGGCCGGGAAACGTTACGCCCGGCGTCCAGTAGGGTTGAAGCATCAGGCCGGAACATCCCGGCGGGATGTCTTCGATCAGGCGGTCAAACAGCTCTTCGGCGTTTATCCCCATCTGCTTTGCTTTTTCCTTTTCGTGGCTGCCGAATTCCCTGACGAACCAGGAGACCATCCAGAAGCCGCGGAAGATCTGTACTTCCAGGGAGTAAAACCCGGGCACGGACGACGGGTAGGGCGGAAGGAGGAATACCGGTTCCACGTACTTCTTGTGGGTTACATTGATGGTGGCGGTGGTGCCGTAGCTGATGCACCCGGTATCCGGCGAAAGGCTTCCGGATCCGATCACCTCGCAGGCCTTGTCCGAAGCGCTCGCGACAACCGGTGTGCCCTCCGGAATGCCGGTATCCCTGGCGGCATGCCCGGTGATTCGGCCCAGTATCTCCCCGGGAGGAAGCAGTCGGGGGAGCATTTCCGGGTTGATACCCACCCCTTTCCATTTCCAGTCGGAGGGCCGGGCCCAGTCGAGCCGTTTGAAGTCAAAGGGGATGTATGCCACCTGGCTTGCGGTGGAATCGGCGAACTCACCGGTCAGCCGGTAGTTCAAAAAGCCTGAGAGAAGCAGGTATTTGTGCGTTTTTTTCCAAATCTCCGGCTGATGGGTGCGGATCCAGTTGGCTTCGGCTTCCCGCTGGAAATGGGCGACGATCCGGCCGGCTCCCACCACTTTGAACAGCAGTCCCCAGGCGCCGCCGATGGGAGGGATGCCGAATGTTTTTCGCTGGTCGAGCCAGAGGATGGCGGGCCGAAGCGGGTTTCCATTGCTGTCCACATTGACCACGGTTCCGCGCTGGGTGGTGACGGATACCCCGGCGATGCGGGATGGATCGATTTTTTTGTCTTTCCAGAGTCCTGTGCAGGCATCGCAAAGGGTTTGCCAGTACAGCGCCGGGTCCTGCTCTGCCCAGCCCGGCTCCCGGCTGTAATAGGGCTCGATGGGGATCTTGACGATGGCGGCCATGTCTCCCCTGGCGTCGAAGGCCATTGCCTTGAGGCTTTGCGTCCCGTTGTCGATTGCCAGGATCAGGTCTTGGTTCATGGTTATCTCCTTACCGGATCATTTTGTGGCCTTTGGGGCTGTAACATCATGGAATCCCGTGCATGATAATACGGCTAAAAAATGCGCATTATCGATGACCCTAATAGGATATGCTGACGAAGGAAGCGCATCAAATCCTGAATGAATGCATCGGCATTTGGCAAAGCTCATCGTAAAAAAACAACCGCTGTGTTCGTAGCAATCCTTGCCATGGAAGCATACAACTATCTCGCCGTTCCCCGCCCAAAAAACCCATCGGATCATTTTAGAGGGTTGGGCGATTACCCCCTCGCAACTGTGAGTGGCCGTTGCCAGCTTCTACGGCTCGATAAGCCGCACCCTGAAAACTCGCTTCGCTCGGACATTCAGGGTGCCTGGCTTGTCTTCGCCCC
>SLPT01000382.1 GCA_007131845.1 Desulfobacteraceae bacterium
CCTAAGTGGGTTGTCATGTAGGGGACGCCCCAAAGACCGGAAAAACTAAGCGTACATCCTACAATGCCCGCGGGGATGAAAAACAAAAGCCATGTGTTCGGGTGCCGAAGCGTTTCCCGGATGTTCGTGAAAATATGCGAAAGCTTTGCGCTCTCTGCGGAGGAATCCGGCTCCACGTGATTTCGCCAGCCCTTCTGGTGAGGATAATCGCGGGCGAAACAGTAGATGCCGGCTCCGGCCAGAAAGGTGAGCAGTGCGACGCCGACCATGACAGATCGCCAGGAGTGGGTTTCCAGCAGAAGGCGCAGCGGGAGTCCTGCGGATACGGCGCCGACCATGCCGATAAACAATGCCATGCCCGTGACCATGGCGAACCGGTTCGGGGGGAACCAGTTGCTTGCAAGCTTGAGCATGCCTACGAATGCGACAGCCACCGAAGCGCCGATCAGAAGGCGGCCCGCACCGGCGACGGCGATGCCCGGAGCGAATGCAAACACAAGGGTGCCGATCCCGGCCGCAAACGCACCGGCAGTCAGCAGTTTCCGCGGTCCCCACGTATCTGCCAATACCCCGGTGGGAATCTGCATGGCCACGTAGGAATAGAAATAAAAGGCCGAAAGGTTGCCAAGAGATGCGGCGCGGATGGAAAAATCCGTCATGAGTTCCCCGGTCATCACGGCGGGGGCGACCCGCTGGAAGAAACCGATCATATAAAAGAGCGCGGCCAGGCTCCATATAAACCACGCCACGGACGCGGGCGGCGGGGATCTATGATCCATAGTCCGATTTTTCTCCCCCGATTTCCTTCCAGCGGTTCAGGTTTTCCAGAAACGTCCGGGCCCGGTGGATATTCTGGATCAATTCAGGGTTGTCCGGATTCATTTGCAACGCTTCCTCCCAGACCGCCAGTGCTTCCTCGATAAACCCCTGGCCATAGAGAAGCCGGCCTCTTGCCCGAAGAGAAGCGGTTTTTTCTTCGATGGGCCCGGCAAGGCGATTTTCATAATTCTTTGAGCGATCCGGATCGATTTCTGCCATTTCCCGGGCAAATCTGCGGGCACCCGCAAGATTGCTTGCTGCCATTGCCTGCTCAAAGCGCTTTGCAAGCTCCGGAAACCGGTCTTCGGGCGTGGCCCGATTTTCTTCCGGAAGCGCGGCCGCTACTTTTGTCATTGCTTCCTGCTGTTTGATCCGGTGGGTTTCCGCTAGCAGGGACCGGGCTTTTTCGCATGGATGAAGCCGCGCGGAAAGACTCAGCGCTTCCCGGGCTTCCCGGATTTCCTTTTCGTAAAAGGATTTTCTTCCGTGGGCATAGAGTTCTTCGGAAACCGATAAAACCGATTCCATGTATTCCCGGTACCGGCGGCGGGCGGCGGGATTGTCCGGATCCGCCAGGATGAGGTTCTCCTGGCTTGCCCGAATATCGGCGAGATAGCGCCCCTTTGCCATCAGCAGGTTCCGCTGGCTTTGGTGGATGCTTTTCGTCCGTTTCTTTTCGTATTCCTCCCGCATAACGATAAGCACCGGGTCGCCCGGCATCAGCGAAAGTGCATCTGCCGCCCATGTGGCGGCAGAAGACCAGTTTTGCATTGACTCTGCGGCCCGTGCTTTGGAAAGGGCTCTCCGGATTTCTCTTTCCCGGGTGGCTTCAATGGCCGCGGCCCGTTTCTGAAGTGTTTCATAATTGTTGTGGCTTTCCGGGACGGCGGCGATGATTTCCAGGGCCTTGTCGTACTGGCGGTTTTCGGCCAGCGTATCGATATGGGTTTCGATGTTGGGGTTCCATGCGTGCATGCCTGCACAGCCCCAGAGCGCTGCGGCGTTGCATGCAAGTACGATAAGCAGGATGCGCATGAAGATTATATTTCGTTTCATTGGGTGGCTCCGGCATATGGACCGGCCTGGGGAATGGATGCGACCCGGCTTTTGCCGGGAGGCCCTTTTTGCCAATCGTCGACAACCACCGTTTCAACAGTCGACTGAAAACCTTCTACACTGATATTCTGAGAACTCCTTGCGCTCAGAGCATATTTCCGGTTCACGGTTTCATAAAAGGCTTTATCCGTCAATATCTGATTCGGGGCGGCCAAATCGCAGAGTCGTGCGGCAAGATTGGCGCCTTCTCCGATAACCGTGTATTGGAGTCTTTCATGGGATCCGAGCAGCCCGGCCAGGACGATACCTCCGCTGATGCCGATCCGGATATCCATGAAAGGAAGCCCCGCTTCCTGTCTTCGCTGGTTGATCTTCCCGATCCTGCGGCGGATCTGGATAGCGCACATCATGGCGTGAAAGCGGTGGTCCGGATCATGCTGGGGGCACCCGAAAATCAGCATGGCGCAGTCTCCGATAAACTTGTCCACGTTTCCTTTGTGCTGGTGGCATGTATCGGCGAATTCTGTGAAATAGAGGTTCAGAATTTCAGCCACCTCCTCCGGGTGGCGGCCTTCGCTGAATGCCGTGTACCCTACCAGGTCCACGAACAGGATGCTGGCATCGACCCGTTTGCCCCCCCTGCTGATATCGACTTTGTCCCGGACCATGTACCGGGCGGCCACCGGGTTGCTGACAAAACGCGAAAAAAGGCGTTCGAGGCGAATCTTCTGTTCAAGGCCCTCCGCCATGTTGTTGAATGCCCGGGTAAGAGCCAGGAATTCCCCGCTGTGACGTTTTCGTATCCGGAAGCCATAGTGTCCGGATTCGATGGCGCGGGTGCCTTCGATCAGATCATGGATGGGCCGGCCAAGGGAGCGGCCGAGACGGATGGCCACGAGGGTGATGGATATAACCAGAACCGCGACGACGATGATTCCCGAACGGATCACACCTTGCCGGCTGCTGGTGTACCCGGACTTGTCCAGTCCCACCCATGCCGAACCGCCGCTGACTTCCTTGAAAAGCACGGGTGCATAAAACCATACCGTTCCGTTGTCGTCACCGAAGGATCCTGCCTTTTGGTAGGCAAAATCCATTTTGAATGTGGATGAAGGAATCGGACGCCCGGCATGCGCGAGGATTTCCCGATCCCGGTTGATGATCGCTGCTGCTATGACCGTCGGCTGGTTGTTGAGCGAATGGACGAGTCCACCCAGTCCGAGCTGGTCTCCGGTGAAAACGAGTTCCACGGAGCCGGCACTCAGCTGGGCGGCCAGCGTGGAGCCGGTTGTCCGGAACTGGCTCTCCACCAGTGAGAACTGGCGATATACCATCGTATATCCCAAAATGCAGGAGGCCGCCAGCACCAAAGACGCCATGATCATTGCGAGCTTATGTCCAAAGTGCCATTTCATGGGGCGCTATGCATACCGACGGTTCCGGGGAAGGCGATTTGTCCGCCGGGAAAGGATGTTCCGGCAACACCCCCTTCCCGGCATATGCCGGCGTTTGGTTGGAGTTTGTATTAGTACTGCCTATTGCATGAACGACTTTGCATGTCAAGACGGAAAACATCATCATAAAAGTACGCCGGCGAGCCAGTAAAGCAGCATGCCAACCAGCACGGTTCCGCCGAGGCTGCGGGTTTTTATGGCAAAAAGAAGGGTGGGGATGGCCACGATCAGCTCCGGTCGTCCGAATTCCAGACTCCGGGTGTCCGGATCGGTAAAGAGAATCGGTGCAAGCAGGGCGCTGAGAATGGCCACCGGGATAAGGCCCAGCCAGTCCACGAACCATTGGGGCAGGGTTTTGTGGGCAAGGTACAGCAATGGCAGGGCGCGGGGCAGATAGGTTACCAGGCTCATCCCGGTGACCAGGAGCAGATATTCGGAAAGCGTCATGAACGCCTCCCGGAAAAACACCTTTCAAGGGGCTTTTTCAGGATATATCCGATCGTGGCCCCCATTATTGCAGCGCCCACGATGTAAGAGTCTCCGGGAACGATCATGTACCATGCCACTGAAACCGATGCCGCCGCCACTGCCGTTAGGATATAGATCACGCCGTATATCTGGATGACCAGAAGGCATATAAACATTCCGGTCAGTGCGTAGTCGATCCCGAAAGCGCCCTGCGGAACCAGGCTTCCGGCCAGCGCTCCGATGATGGTGGCTGCAATCCAGGTTGCATTCGACAAATGGTTTACGGTCAGCGCACGGCGGTGATCCCAGTGGTCCTCCCGGAAGCGGGACATGTTCACGGCGAAGCTTTCATCGGTGATGCCGTAGGCGAAAAGCGCCAGAAACCATCGGCGGA
Organism: Desulfobacteraceae bacterium; assembly: GCA_007131845.1. GTDB lineage: Bacteria > Desulfobacterota > Desulfobacteria > Desulfobacterales > Desulfosalsimonadaceae > B1SED10-16. The sequence goes on from SLPT01000382.1 coordinate 4,192, forward strand.
TTCCGGCCAGATGCACTGCCAGCGCGGAACTCATGAGTGTGTGCCGGAGGTTTACGAAGAACGTGGTGGCGATGATCGCAGGTACGGCCGCCCCGGATGCCATCATGGCAACGGCGATGAACTGGGCACTGCCGGCAAAAACCAGCACCGACATGAGGCCCACGGCCCACCATTCGAGGCCGTTTTGCCGGGCGAGCACGCCGAATGCAAGCCCGATGGGAAGATATCCCAGGCATATGGGCCATGCAGCGCCCGCGCCCTGACGGATGATCGTTGCCGTGTCGTTTCTGCCGTTCTCGTGATGTCCTGTTTTTGTATGCACTTCGGTCCTATCGGTTTGGTTTGCTGCAGGATATGTTATTGCGGGATATTTCCTGCCTGCCGGCGCTTGTGCCGCTGATGACGGCGCAAAAATCGGAAATATAGAACCTTTACGCTGCAAAGGCAAGGTTTCCGTTGAACCTGACGGGATATACGGATCGCTTGGCGCGCATGCATCCTGCCGGCGGTGCTGCTCAGGATTCAGGGGGGCTGTTGTCCGGTGTTTCATCAAAGCGGCAGCTTAGTATGATGGTGCCGTTTTCGCGTTTTGTACGGATTTTGTATGGCAGTTTGTGAAACAGCCGGATCATGCTTTGGTTGGAGGGTTCGATGTAGGCGATCAGCCCGTCGATTCCTTTGTCCCTGGCAGCTTCAGATAGTTTGTGAATCAGCACGGAGGCAATCCCCTTGCCCTGCCACTGCCGGCTGACCGAGAAAGCCACCTCGGCCATGTTGATGGCGGTTTCC
>SLPT01000231.1 GCA_007131845.1 Desulfobacteraceae bacterium
GGCAGGCCGCACTGCATTGCCTCGAGCACCGTGAGGCCGAAAGCCTCGAAAAGGGCCGGCTGCACGAACAATCCGCCCTTGTCCGCGATAATGCGGTACACCTCACCGGTTTCCTGCTTGGGAACGGACGGAAGCCACCGAATGCTGCCGGCAAGCCCGTATTGTTCAATCAATCGATACATCTTTTCGATCTCGCTTTTTTCCTCCACGTCCTGGGATTCCTCCGCGCGAATGGTCCCTGCGGCCACTATAAGGTTTGCATGCTTCCTCAGTTCCGGCTCGACCCCGAAGGCCTCGACCAGCCCGGTGATGTTCTTGATCCGGTCGAGCCGGGCCATGGTGAACACAGACGGCTTTTCGGGGTCATCGAGGTATCCGTGGATGTCGGGGGTATCATCGTGAAACAAACGCTTTTCCCAGTGGCGGATACGGCTCTCCGCGCGCTTTTCATGGCGATGGTACGGGAAATACGCCGCCTCGTCCACGCCCGGCGGTACGACGTTGAATTTCGGGGAGTACAGGTTGATCCCGTTGACCACCTGGTAGAGCCCCGGCATTGTATAGTACTGGTAGGATTCGTACTGTCCCATCCGCTCGTCCGTGCCCGCGATTTCCTGGTATGTGCTGGCAATGATAAAATCCGACTTGTTCATGGATATGAGATCGGCGGTGTACTGGCAGGAAAAATGATAGTCCGGCTCCATGTCCTGCCAGAACAGATCGGAAAACAGGTACTTGGTCTTTTCCAGGGCATGGGCGATGGTGCACTGGATGACGCCCATGCGGTCCGACAGCAGGGATGCCACCAGGTTGCCGTCGGAATAATTGCCGACGATGAGATCGGGCCGGCCCTTCAGCTCGGCCAGCAGCTCATTTTCGCAGTCTGCGGCGAACCGGTCCAGGTACCGCCAAATTTTAAAGCGGGAAACCCAGTCCTGGACGACGTTTCCGTCCTCGTCGTAAAAGGGTATCCGGAGAATATAGGCATGATCGGTACCCAGTATATCTTCTGTCGGCTGATTGCAGGTGGTATCCCCGGCATTGGGAATAAGCCGGGTGACCACAATGATCCGGGGCTTGACGTCGATACCCGCCAGGGCGAACTCTTCCAGCAGATATTTTTCCAGCGCCCGGACCTGGTCGAGAATATAGATGACCTGGCCGCCCGTGTCCGGCTTGCCAAGCACCTTTTCCTGCCCGAACCACCCGTGGGGCGACAGGATGGCGACTTTCGAGATCATCGGCACCCGGGAGATGAACTCGTCCAGCGTCTCGCTCCGGGGTTCGTAGAAAAGCGCCTGGAGAAGCTCCATGGTTTCCAGGATGCGCGCGGCGTTGTACCCCCATCCCGGTTCGAACCCGTTGAGTTTCATGTCCCGCTCGACCTGCGCGTACGGCGTTTCCGGATCTTTGGATGACAGCAGCCGGATGGTTTTATCAAGCGCTTCTATGCAGTCTTTCCTGCTGCGGAGGATAGCATTGTTCACCAAGAGCTGCTGTCCGTTGATCTTGTGGAGGCGGATGAACTCGAACAGCTTGTCCCCCCATTCATCGGTCTTCTGGAACATGGTGGAAGACAGGTGCTTGTTGAGAAACGAAATGCCGTTTCCCACATTCTGGATGGTCCGCACGTTGGGGGAATAATCGTAAAACGGCATGAAATCGATTTCCAGGGTATCCCGGTTGGCGCTCGGCCGATTGCCCAGGATGTGGGCGTCCTTGTAATCCAGGTACCGATTGATTGAGATTTCCTGCATGTATTCGCAGTTGGAATCCATCCGGTAGATCCGGATGTCCCCCCGTCCGGGCCGGTGCATGATCACTACGATATTGTCGATAACCAGCAGTTCATTGATCTTTTTCAAAAACTCGGCCGCGCGGGAGCGCTCCATGACCTCTTCGGTTTTTTCATGCTCCCGGCACCATTGCCGCCAGCGCAGCCACACGTCGTTGCGAAGGAAAAAATTGCCCTCCCCCGCAAACAATCCATACATAAAATCTGAAAAGTCCCGATGTTCATCGTCGGTGATAATGCTTGACAGTACGTTGGGCATATTTTCGCTCCTTATTTCGCGATGCGGTGTTTCCATCTTTTTTTCACGCATATGTACTACATCGAAGCGAAACGCTCAAGTTTCAATTCCTGTATCCGCCCACAATACCCCGGACCGGGACGGATTTTCCGTTCGCAATTACAGGTATCCGTATATTACTGCCGAAAAGAAAAAAATAATAAATCCGAGAATTTCAACCCAGCTTGTATATTCGCCGCGAAAGCCAACATTGATTTAATGCTGAAATACCGAATTGACAAGCCCGGGCATAATGTATTACTATTACTTGTAACACTATTACACCCATAAAAAGTCGCGATCCGACGACTTTGTAAAAAGTTCAAGATTAAGGCTTGCGCAATTTCGAAGAATGCAGCGTACTTGGCGCACGTGAAATTCTAAGAAATTGCGCGTAACGCAGATATTGGACTTTTTACAAAGTCGTCAACGCTGATTACCGGAGGATGAATGATGAGGGTAACCACAAAAGGGCAGGTCACCATTCCGCAGCACATTCGCGAAAAACTGGGTATCACCCCGGCCACTGAGGTTGATTTTATCGAAGAGGGAAAACGCGTTTTTTTGATAAAAAAAAGGGAGGCGCAACCGGCCAACCGGAAATTTGCAAAACTGCGCGGGACTGCAACGGTTAAAATGACAACCGATGAAATCATGGCCTTAACGAGGTCGGACAGATGAAAGGGCTTCTTGTTGACTCGAATGTTATTTTGGACATCTTCCTTGATGATCCTGTTTGGGCGGATTGGTCCGAATCGGTTTTGACAGATTGCAGCGGCCGCACAACACTTTACATCAACAATATCATTTATACCGAAGTATCTGTCGGTTTCAAAAAAATTGAAGAACTGGAATCGGCGCTTCACCATGGCGGATTCAGAATGATGGAAATGCCCAAAGAAGCGCTGTTTCTGGCCGGCAAAGCATATCTTCAATACAAAAGGGGCAAAGGAATCAAACAATCTCCCTTGCCCGATTTTTATATTGGCGCCCAGGCTGCCGTGCTGGATATGGATTTGCTTACACGGGATACCAGAAGATACAGAACCTATTTCCCGACCGTAAGGATGATTGGTCCGGAATAACGTTGATGGTTTGGTAAAAATCCAATATCTGCGCCTGCGATCGATTCCTCAGAAATTCATGCACGCTAAGCACTCTTCCTTCTTCGAAATTACGTAAGCCTTGATCTTAAACTTTTTTACAAAGCCGTCGGATCACGCCTTTTTACGAGTGCATCAACGTTAAAAGTCTAAAACAGGCATCCTGAAAAATGCCGGGGCAAAGCAGTGGAGAAAAAGCGCATGAGGGGATAAAATTGGAAAGCGTCATGAGAAATCAAAATCCGCGCTGAAATACCGGACAGGCCCGATGGTTCCGGAGACCGCTGCGGCGGCGGCATAGCCGCCGCCCGGGTCGATATCCATCAGGGTCCACTTCGAAGGCCCGGTATCGTCCCAGGCCGTGTAAAGGAGTTTCGGGGCATCCCCGGGTCGCAGCGTTACGGTAAAATCGCCCAGGGGGACGCTAAGCCCGGCGCCCATGGCTTTCACAAAAGCCTCTTTTCTGGTCCAGCAGGAAAAAAAAGCACTTCTGCGGCGTGCTTCGGGCAGCCCTTCAAGAATGTCGGCTTCAGCCGGAGAAAAAAACCGCCGGGCGATTTTTTCCGGGGTGCATGTACGCTCGGGATATTCCACGTCAATGCCGACTTCCCGGCCTTCTGCAATGATATACAGGGCCAGTCCGTGGGAATGGGACAGGTTGAATCGGAGATCGCCGCGGTGCATCCCGGGATCGAGGCAGGGTTTTCCGTGGCGGTTGGCGGATAAATTGATTTCCCGTGGATCTGCGCCCAGGTAGAAACCCAATATCCGCCGGAGGACACTGCGGGCAACCACGAACCGTCCCCGATGGAGCGCAAACCGGAAGCAGTGCGCCCTTTCGCGTTCGAAGGCCGGAAGGCCGTTTAGCAGAAAGGCGATGGTTTCCGGGGATCGGTCCAGGCCGGCGCGCCAGACATGGATGCCTCCGTCCGCAAGGGTTTCCCGCAAGAAGCCTTCCGGGGCGCACCACTTTGGCGATTGGCCGGTCCGGGAATCCATCACGCCGGCTCCCCTTTCATCCCGAACCATCTTTTTTACTGTCGGTACGCCGGATCTCGTCGGCTATGCGATGCACATCCGCCATGATTCCGGGAACTGACAGGTGGCGCATCTTACGGTCCTCGACCAGGAGGCGGCCGGCAACCATTGCGTGGCGCACATCTGAGCCTTTTGCGGCATAGACCATGTGCGATGCCGGATGGTAGAGCGGATACAGGTGCGGTTGGCGGGCGTCAACGACGATGAGATCGGCATCCTTACCCGTCTCGATCGAGCCGATGCGATCAGAGAGCCCCAATGCCCGGGCCCCTTCGATGGTAGCCATGCGGATTACGGTTTTTGAATCCATTACCGTGGGATCGAGCAGTGTCGCCTTGTGGAGCCTGGCCGCCGTGCCCATCTCCGCAATCATGTCCAGGTTGTTGTTGGACGCGCATCCGTCGGTGCCTAACCCCACGCTCAGGCCTGCGGCCAGCATTTCCATTACGGGTGCAACACCGCTTGCAAGCTTCATGTTGCTTTCGGGGTTGTGGGAGATCATCGCTCCGTGATCCGACAGCACGCCGATGTCCGTAGCATCCGCCCATACCGCGTGCACGGCCAGGGTGTTTTCATCCAGCACACCCAAACCGGCAAGCCATGCCACGGGCGAGACACCGTCATCCAGACCGGTCGCTGCACCCTCACTGCGGGTTTCAGCCACGTGCACCTGGAACAGCACACCTTCCCCCCGTGCGGCATCTTTGGCTGCTGCCAGGGTGTTTGCGGAACAGGTATAGGGTGAATGGCAGAATATGGAA
>SLPT01000109.1 GCA_007131845.1 Desulfobacteraceae bacterium
CGCCGCACCATCCGGTCATCGAGAGAAAAACCCAGGGGTTTGATCAGGTGGAGGTGTGCACCGGTGCCCAGGCAGGTCCTGCCAATGTTCCCGGTATTCCAGTGGATCTCCGGGTGGACTAAGACCACGTGGCGTTCGGGGGCTTGCGGGCTCACAGGCGGCATGGGCGTTATGGAGGAAGGCGTTGTCAAAAATCCCTTGGCTTGCAGATGACCTCGCGGATCCGCATGTCAAAGAGGTTCGACATGTGCGCCGGCTTGATAATCAGCGCCGCGTCGGCCCCGCGGCCGGTGCCGCCGATGGCCACGATGTCCTCGCCGCTCAGTACGCCGCCGTCGGCCGCCATGATGGCGATTTCCACGCACACCTTGGTGCCGTGGCCGAACAGCCGCAGGGTGTCCGCCATGATGAGTGCCGGGTAGCTGCCGCCGTATTTTTTGGCGATGGATCGTTCGACGCCTGAGAGCGCGTGGGTGGCCTCCACGATCCGGGCGCCGTTTTTCTCCAGGCCGGCCCGCGTCTCCGGTTTCATCGATTTCTGAAAGGGCTCCCGGAAACCGCAATGGTAGGTGACTACCACGACGCGAAATCCCTCGAAGATGTCTACGGCCTTGTACGCGGTATCCCCGGTTGATGAAGCAACCACGACTTCCCGGAGACCCAGTTCCCTGGCCCGGTCATGGGCAAGCTCCAGGGTTTTCTGTGTATTTTCGGGGCCGGGTTTCTCAAAAAGGGACAAAAGATTGACCATGCTCATAACGCTTTTCCTGTTTTTATAATCCGTGTTCCCTGACATCTTGCCGGATAGCTTCCCGGATTTTCCGGTAAAAGACCGCCTTGCCCGTGGCATGCCGGGCGGGCGCCGGAAAAGAAGTTCTTATGCCCTCATTATAGTGCAATGATTCATGCTTCTCAAGGTCAAAACGCTAAAGTGAGGTCGGGAACCTGCCGATAAAGCTGTTGACAGATATCGGCATCATCGTATATCTAATCAACGATATATCATTTGTTTCAAAATTCGGTTTTTTTTGTAGGAAATGGCTTTTTTTCGCAAGAAATCAATCCCCGATAGAGCCCCGTCCGTGCTGTGGATGACCCCGAGCCGCTTCTTTCTGGTTCCCCGGAAATCGCAGCGGGATCGTGCGCCAATCCGGGATTCCCGGTTTATCTTAAATTCATCCGGAGTATGACTGTTTGTCCATAAACGATCAGGATGTATCCTCCACGGAAAAATTGCTGAAGGTGATTCGCGGCAAGGGCGGAGGAGAAAATACCCTTGGGGTCGATTCCGCCCGGAATAGCGGTCTTTTTTCGAAGATAAGGGAAAGATGGTCCGTATCGGGGGCTGCTGTTTGCATCGGCGTGGAGATCCTCCGGGACACGGTCCATATCGTCCGGACGGAAAAGATCGGCGGACGCCGACGCATTGTTTATGCATCTGCCGAGCCCGTTCCTGTGGGAACCGATATGGACCATGACGACTTCGGACCGTTTCTGGCCCGGTGTATCCGAAAAGCCGCGACGCCCGGCGAATCGCTCGATGTATGGGCGTGCATTCCGGCTTCCAAAGGGGAATCGTGGACCGTCAGCGTGCCGAAAATCAGGAAAAACCTGGGCAATGCGGTCTACTGGTCGGCACGGAAGGACAAATCGTTTGACGACAGGGATGTCGTCTTCGACTACCGGATTGCGGGCGAAACCACCGAAAACGACGTCCGGAAGCTCCTTACCGAGGTCTGCACCGTTTCCGCCGCGGATGTAAGGCGCTACAGGGAGTTGTTCGCAGGCATTGGCTTTCCCTTGAGAGGACTGACGCTTTCCTCGTATGCCATGGAAAATCTTCTGGAAAGCGGGTTCGTCGAGCCGGTCCCGGACGTTTACGCAGTGCTTTCCATTGGCGAGCAGACGTCGTGGATCGACATTCATACCAGCGAGCGGATGCTGTTCAGCCGGGTGATCCGCACGGGAAAAGACAGCGTTCTCGAGTCGCTGATGCTGGAATACGACCGCGTGCCGGAAAGTGAGGGTGAAATCGTCATCACCCTTGACTCCCGGGACGTGGAAGCGGGAGCGGCCGGCCCGGTTTCGCCGGAACCAGACGATCCTGAGCCGGATGGATTGAAACCGGACGGATCGGATCAGGATACATACGAATCCGGCGGTGCTGAGGATTCCGCTTTGGGGCTTAACCGGAAGGATGCGTTCCGGCTGCTGAAATCCTGGGCCGATACAACCGAAAATGAAACCGGCACCCGGGATGACGGGCTTACCTACGACCAGGTGTTCGGGATGATCGAGCCCGCCCTGGAGCGGCTGTCCCGGCAGATGGAAAGAACCATCGATCACTCGGTCAACATGCTCGGCAACCCGGCGCCCGGAAAGATCTTCGTGGGCGGGGGGCTGGCGTTTCTTCCGAAGATCGGGGCGTTTTTCGGCGAGAACCTCGATGTTCCCGTCGAGGTTCTGGATGTGCTGGATCCATCGTCCGCCAATGTATCGCCCACTGTATTTTTTGACGATCCCGAGGATCGCTATGCCCTTGTATCTGCGGCGGGCCTGGCCATGCCGTCGGAAAAAACCGTCAATTTCCTCCATACCGCATACGACAGCGAAAAAGAGCGCGCAGCCGCACGGACCACGGGCGCAGTGGCTGCAGGGTGCGCCGCGCTGTTCATCCTGGTAGCGGGATGGTGGTGGTATTCGCTCTACAACCTGGAGCAGACCCGCGAGCGGGCGGCGCATCTGGAAAGCAGGCTCAACGAATTTTCCCCCCGGCTCTCCGTGGAGCTGATAATGGAAATGGCCGGAAAACAGCGCGAAGCGCAGCTGGAGACCGCACGATACAGCCGGAGGCTGCATCCCGTGGCCGTGATGAGCGAAATCAACCGGCTCACACCGGAAAACATCCACATGATCTCCATGGATATACAATTGGGTGATATTCGCCCGGAACGTGCGGATGATGACCGGAGGAGAACCACGGGCCGTGCGCTGGTACTCGATGGGGTCGTCATGGAAGATCCGGCCGGCTACGAAGCCCGCCTGGCATCGTATATTCGCCGGCTACGGGCATCGCCGCTTATTGGCACGGTTTCCATCCGGAGGGCGCAGATGGATGCCGGAATCGTGGAGGGGGAAGTCTACCGGTTTACCCTGAATATCGAATTGGCAGAGGTTTGATATGAGCCGATGGCACGAGGTAAAAGCAAACCGGAGGGCCCTGGCTTATATCGTGTTCAGCGTGGTCGTGCTGGCTTTGATTGTGCTTGGCGGGATTCTCCCGGCGCGCAATCAGGCATCGCAGATAGAGGGAAAAACGCGGCAGCTGGAAGCGGAAATCGAGTCCCAGCAGATACTGCAGCCCGTTTACAAACTGCTGGCTGAAAAATCCCGGCAAAAGGAGCAGTTGCCGGATGAGGTCACTGAAAAAAACCCGCCCCGAGATTCGTCCGCCGATATGCCGCTTGACATCGAAAGTGTCCGGCTGATCCTGGCGGCCATGGCCGGGGAGGCGGGTATTCCGGAAAGCCGCTTTTCCCCCGTGCCGGGGTCCCTGGCGGACGATTCGGACCTGCTGCTCGTGGAGGGGCGTCTTCGCGGAGAAAATTCCGCCCTGCGGACATTTCTCCTCGATCTTTCGGTCATGGATTCATTTTATGGGATCGAAGCCCTCTCCGCCCGCGCTACGCCGGCTGATCCGGAATTCCGGATGCGGATATGGATGCACGTCGATGACAGGGAGCGAAGATAGGGTATGCAGAAGCGGGAAAAGATACTCATAGCGCTCATGGTGGTCGCGGTTTTATACGGTGCGCTCGAGTTGTTCGTTTTGTCCGGGGGCTCCCGGCAGCCTGCGGATGACCCCGCCGCGGCCGTGGATGTGCAGGATGTCAGGGATGCGGCGGCTCAGGCGGAAAATGCGGTGGAGCAGGCCGCTTTGAGCGAGCAGCAGCGGCGCATATTAGAGGTCGCCGCCGCGCCGTGGCGGCCGGATTTGTTTTATCCTATCCCGGAGATGGAAAGGCTTCCCCGGGATGACACCGTGGACGCCGCCCCCGGAGTCAATTTAGAATACAGCGGTTATCTCGCCGTTGGAGACCGGGAAATGGCGATTATCAACGGTGTGGAATACCGTGTGGGGGAAACGGTTGCCGAAACCGGATATGTTTTGCGAACCATCACGCCGGACCGTGTGTTCGTGGAGGTTCCGGGTAACGGGGAAAGCGTTTCGGTTCCCTATAGCGAGTAGGAAACGCGCAGGCGCAGATATTGGACTTTTACAAAGCCGTCAAGGAAAGAATATCAATGCCGCAGGTCAAGAACAACCATCGTCGAAAGATATCGTCTTTATTGCAGCTGGTTTTGCTGTGCGCGCTGTTATTTTTCCTGCTTTCCGGCTGTGCCGCCACCCAGAAGGAGCCGGAGGCGGATTTTATCGAACAGTGGCTCCGTCAGTCCGAAACAGCCAGGGGATACTCTCCGGATATCCGGGAAAGGGATGTTTTGGATGTGGAGGAAGCCCTTCCGTTTCCTGACAAGTGGGACGAGGCGCCCGTGGAGCGGGACCTGCCGGAGGACCGGGTGACCCTGCGCCTGAGCGACGCACCGGTGGAGTCGGTGCTCCGGGCCATGGCCCGGGCCGCGGACCAGAACATGCTCATCGGCGATTCGGTTACCGGAAACATGAGCGTCGATATGACAAACGTTCAATGGAACCAGGCGTTTACAAGCATCATCGCTTCCCGCGGGCTGGAATGGTCGTGGCAGGGGGATATTATCCGGGTCCGCAGTGTCCAGGACATTCAAAACGAAATCGAGCTCTCCCGGAAGACCCAGGAGCTGCACGCCCGGCGACTCAGTGCCGAGCATGCCGGCCCCCTGGTCAATCGCATCATCAAGATCAATTATGCGAATGCGGAAAGCCTTAGCGAGAATCTTGCCGAGTTTCTGAGCCGGGATGAAGACGGTGA
>SLPT01000299.1 GCA_007131845.1 Desulfobacteraceae bacterium
AATGATATCAACAAATGTCTCTGGAGAAAAGCTGGCAAATTCAGATTTTAATTTAAGATTCTCTTTAAGTGAAGGCATTGAGGATTGGTATGTAGATTGTAATGGTAAATTGGAGTAACCAAGTAAGAGAATAATTAAAGAATTAATTTAATATTGTCGAGGGTCACGAGTATTCCCCACCCCGGAGCCAATATTATTCCCCACTTTTATCAGTGGCTAAACGCTGTGAATTCCCCTGTTTAATACTACTCGGAGTTGAGTAGGCTATGCTTGCAAATCGTCGCTGTTACCTCGTGTTTCTCGGCTTCTTTTAAGATGGACAGCTTCTGCTCTGTAGTGATCGGGTTTGTTAGGACAGCTTTTTGTGATTGTTAGTTTGGTTCAATCCCACCGCCTCGCGGGGCGGTTGGATTGGCCCCTATTCTTCTATGCCGCTTGCCGGATATATTTTTGTACCGGTGGCAGCCCTTCAATCGAGGAATGACCACGACGGGTATTATAAAACTCTATGAACTCATTACAAAGAGTAAATAACTCCTGTCCGTTCTCTGGCATATGCAGGTAAATCTTATCATGCTTAATGGTTCGGAAGAACCGTTCAATGTGCGCATTATCCGTTGCCCGCCCTTTCCCATCCATCGATATCTGGACCGTCTTTAATCCTTTCAGGTAACCGATGTACTCCCCGCTGGTAAACTGAGTTCCCTGGTCACTGTTGATGATCCGGGGGGATCCATAGCGGGAAATGGCCCCCTTGAGTGTTTCTACCACCCATCCGGCCTGCATACTGTTGGAAATGTCCCAGCCTACGATAAAGCGGCTGTACACATCAATATTGGCCACCAGATACATAAATCCACCAGCCATGGGAACATAGCTGATATCGATCTGCCATACTTGGTTCGCTCGGGTAATATCCAGCCCCCGCAACAAATACGGATACTTGTAGGCGGCCGGGTCGATTACCGTGGTACGTGGCTTGCAGTAAATCGTCTTGATTCGCATGATCTTCATCAACCGGCGTGCTTTCTCCCGGCTGATATGAATAATCCACCAGCTTCAGATCCCGCCGGTAGCGACGCGTGCCACGGGTCGGGTCTTCGGCGTACATGCGGTCCATCAGCTCCATAATCCGAAGATCTGCCTGGCTAATGCCTTTGGATTTGTGGTAATAGGCCGAATGGTGTATCCCCAGCAAGTGGCACTGCCAGCTAATACTCACCTGCTTATCCGCCTGATCAATCATTTGTTTTCGATCCTCCAGCGGAATTAGCTTAACTTTTTTTTAACCAGTCGTTTTCCACCTTCATCTGGCCGATCTGCTTATAAAGTTCATCGCGCTCGAATTCGGCTTTCTTCAGCTCTGCGGCAGATTTGTCGTCGCTGAAAGCCTGATCGGCGTTTTCCAGGAACTGCTTTTTCCAGGTGGTTATCTGATTGGGATGCAGCTCATATTTTAAGGCAATCTGCTAGATCGTTTCCCGCTCTTTAAGCGCCTCCAGCACAACCTTCGTTTTGAATTTGGCTTCGAAATGTCTTCTTTTTCTTTTCATGACAGCAAATTAACGTTTACGTTTCTGCTGTCCTATTTTTTCAGACCACTACACTCAGTTGTCCAGATTCTTCGTTTTTTCATACTTTAAGTTAGTTATTCTTAAAGTAGAGTTTTCCTCCAGTTGTTTAGGGGGCTAAGACAATCGGTTATAAAAATTTATTGTTTTCAAGTATGTTACCTGTTCCACCATCGTCAATTTCTGAACCAGTTGAAGAAATCAAATTTCCTGTAATAAGGTTGTTAGTTGCAGAACCCCCAAGCCATATACCTTTTCCATCAATATTTCTAAGTGTGTTACCAGAAATTGTAGATGAACTAATCGCATCACCTGTACCGTTAATCCCATGGCCTGATATGTTAACAATTTGGTTATTATCTAATTTACAGAAAGCTGATCCTTCAGGCAATATTCCTACTGTAGACATTCCTTTAATAAGGTTATCTATAATGGATATATCAGTTCCAAATGATTCCTCAATATTCCTAAACCATACACCTCTTGATGAGTTTATCATATGATTAGAAGATATTATAACATCAATAACCCTTTCTTCGATGCGAACACAGGTGGCGCAGTTATCAATTATATTGCCACCTACAATCACATTTTCAGCAGCGTTCATAAAAACGCCTGCCTGCTCACAGCCCCTTATTATATTATTAGCTATAATGACGTTAAAAGGGTTGGGTTTAGCCAGGTCTCTTCTGACTACAAATATCCCCCAGTAACAGTTTTCTACGTAATTGCTTGATATGATAACTTCCTGACTCGTTAAACCGCCTCCGTGGTCGTCCTTCCATTCGACCTCTATACCCCCCTCTGAAGTTGTAAGGCAGTCGTACACTTTATTGCCTATTATAGAAGCCTTCCCCGATGGAGACAACGCAATAGGGGAGTGCCCCCCACCTCTACACACATTATTGTTGATATGTATATTCCTGCAATCTGCATATACAGCGATATTATTAAACGCCCCATCGTCATTCCCAAGTGAATTATTAGCATTTGTTAGATTAACCTCATTGCCTTCTATCCATATTCCGTCAACATTTGTGCGGACATGAATACCGTGTAAAGAATCACCTTCATTTTGAATGAAGCAGTTCCTAAAGAACCATCTATTATGAGAAGAATCAGGCGAGTTAAAATCCATTGGGGTTGTTCCGTCGACCCCCGCAGTCATCTTTATGCTGTCGAAATGAATATCAGATGTCTTATTTATAAAATCCCTAGGCATGACAAAAACCCTTCTATCACCATGCTCTACAGTGAAATTTTTAAACAATAAATTAGATATGTCGTTTGAGCCCGAAAATCTAAAATATTCATTAAATGTAAGCCCTTTTAGTATGACCCCATCTTTACTCTCCCCTTCCATCCTAAAGTTTGGAAAATCAACACTTAATCTGGATTTAATAACATACTCGCCATCAGGCATATAAATTGCACCCCCATTAGCAGACCGAGCAGCCGAAAATGCATCTAAAAACGCTTGGGTATCATCAGATACACCATCACCCTTTGCTCCAAATGCTTTTATATTACTATCAGTAGTAGAGGATAATGCATCAACAGCTGATGTTGTATCACAAGAATAGAGCGGTAAACCTAATGCAGTAATAAGGGCAATTGAACCGCCCTGCCTCAGGAATGTTTTCCGGTTGATTTCATTATTACCATTCTGTTTTTCTTGCACTTTATTTTAGGTTTTTTTCAGTGGGTTATTATACAGATCTTCTGTTCATCACATACAAGCTTTAATAGACCCTTGCCTTCAGAGTTTCCCAGATGAACCGCCCGCGCCCGATAAACAATATCTGTTTTGGTTTAAATTAGTTTAGTGTCGCTATTAATTATGTTTTGAAAATTATCTAAAGTCCTTACTAATACCAATAGAGAAACCCAACTGATTTCCTATAAGACGGCCGTTATCATATGCTATATTCGAGATAAAGTTTATATTATTATTGTAAATAGTGATAGGAAATCTTGCTCCAAATAAAACTGATAGCTGTTCTTTTGGCTCATCAAAAGGTTCTCCAAGGCTAACAGATGGATTATTTTCCTCGTCAGCAGGTCCCTGATTTCCATAATTTCTGCTATATGTTACTTTTAGCATTGTGTTTAAATTTTCAATCAATTGAAAATTTAAACCTAAATGATGTGCAACAACCCGATTATTAGATATCCCAAGGTTATTTTCTCGAGGTGTAAACAGTGGTGTTCCGATGGTTCTTCGGTTATACGACCATCCAGTCAGATATAAATAGTGATTATAATAGTTTTCATTACCTCTGAATGAATCTCTGTCTGTATCAGGATTTGGTCTCCTTGGTCCGTCTTGATACTTTGTATACAAAAATTCATAGGTAATGGCGTTTAAAAAACGTTGGTTGTCAAACTGAATATTTATTCCAGTTAATGCGTCCTGTAGACTCTTTAGCTTTAAATTGTCTTTTGTTTCGAGAGGAAATTGCCGGTAAATCTTTATTTGAATATCGGTCAATTCAATAAAAGCACCAAAATCCCAAGCCCCAAGATGATCTCCCAACATATAATCTCTTTCACCGGGAGGAGCATTTTCATCACCACCAATTGCAACTGCAACACGGAAAAAATCTTTTAAAGTTGATGGTATTGGTCCTAATTCAGGATGCTCCCCCCCCCATTTTGCATAATGAGCTATACCCCCATACAAGTTTAAGGGAAAAGATCCTCCAATACGTGCATGCCCAATTTTTTCATGATATAGTACATTGTCAACGAATCGTCTGTTTCCCAGCCACCCATGTGCCATATGCCCCCTAATCTGAACAAAATCCCTCGTAAACGGCAACGAAGTCCAGTCCGCGAGCCCGACCCGAATTTGCGGCACCGGCGTTGCATTCCCGCTCACCCCCAGCGACCCCATCCCCAATTCCTCATCATGAATGGGCGAAGTGTTGTGAAACCTCCCCGCCTGCAGGAAGAGTCCCCAGGCGTCCAGCCTCAGGTACCCCTGGTTAAACGACAGGGTGGAGGAGGGGCCCGGACGCGCGATCAGGTCGGCGCCGTAGCGCAGGGTGAAGCGGTCGCCGTCGCTGCCACCGAAGGTTTCGAGGCCGTGCGCCTGGAAGCGGGTGAGGATATGGCTGCCGTCGGGTGCGAACATGCCGTGGCGGTTGCTCTGCAGCCAGAACGGGGTGGTTCCGGAGCTGCTGACCACGCCGTAGGCTTCGAGGCTTATGTCGGGAGCGGTGAGCTGGGCGTCGGCTCTTTGCGGAAGCAGGATACATGTTATGATGATGGAAGCGAGGAATAGAAAGAGGGAGTGAGGGAGTGAGGGAGAGACGGAGGGAAGGAGTGAGGCCGGTATGAGTTGCTTTTCGGAGTGCATTTCAAAGGAGTAGATGATATTTTAAATGGTA
>SLPT01000062.1 GCA_007131845.1 Desulfobacteraceae bacterium
GAAATTGCCTGTGCCCTCTGCCAGGATTTCGTGAAGAAGGGAGTCCTCCGGTATTTGGTGATAATCTTCGAATACCAGTGCGAACCCTTTTGTGACTTGCATCTCCGGGATTTGCCGGGTCCGGGTGAGTAACTTTTCAAGAAAGTGAACAGCGGATTTCCGGCAGATAGCTGGAAAATCGTTTTCCGGATTTAAGAGCGTTTCATCGATCCCGTACCAGATGGAATCGATATTCAGTGCCTCCAGATAATTAGAAATCAAGGCGGTTTTTCCGGCTCCGGCCGGGCCGGATATCCAGATTACCCGGCTTTTTTGGCGCAGGGTATCAATCTTTTTAAACAGGCGGGTGAGCGGAACCGTCTGCGACAGATCCGGATTTGATATTATTTTAAACAATTTTTACTCCCCACTGGCGTGTAAGTAGTATATCTGTTAGCAAAAAAATGACGGATGGGAAAGTTAATTCATCCCGGTATGCAAAGCCGGTCAATGGGTTGGAGGCGGTATTATTGTTTTCCGAAAAGACCTTTTGTATTCAGGTTTGAAGCTTCTGAGAAAAAGTGGTTCCGGCTGAACTAATCTGTCTGGAAGTTTTTCGAAAATAAAACAAAACCCTGCGATGCAGTCAGAAGACCGGAGGGTTTCATGCGGGAGCAGCAGTGGCCGGCCGGATTTCTCCGGTTGGTTGCGGCACTGGAACAAGGCAGCGTGATCGAGATGATCCGCAGGGGCAGTAGTGGCGTTATTAAATGAGGCTGCTATTGTTTTTATGCACGGATGATGGCCTTTTCATCGAGAGGATCGTCAACCGGTTCCAGAGCGACACTTGTCACTCGGATATAAGGATTTTCCAGTGCCTCGAAATAATCGACGGAAGAAAAAGTGATCAGGTCTTTTGAAAAGGCCGCAGTTTCTGCCGTAGCCAGTGTTGTGCTTTTCTGGTCTTCCGTAATCGTTTCGATTTCACCGCGTTTGGACGCGTAGATCAGCCGGTCGTCTTCAAGAAAATATTTTATTCTGTATTGTTTCACTGTTCGCTCCTTTCTATGGCTGTTCAGTATGAAGGCGACCGGAATATATCAGCTATGAGCAAAAAAGAAAAGCCGAGGGAGCAGGCTTTGCCTGATATCGCACGGGAAGAGTAACGATAAGCCGGAGATACAAGCAACCTTCTGGACACTGGCCCGAGTTGTGGTCAAACGAAAAAATCGATTCGGATCCACGATCTGGGAGTGGGCAACCGGCTCCGTCTGATGAAAGAAGCGCTGCTGGAAAGCACAATTGTTCCGCAATAGCTTTTAATTTGCAACCCTGTCGTTCCAGGCTTTTCATTCGTCCAATCCATCTGCGAGGCTTTCCACCTAAACCCACCCCCTTGAAGCCTGAGGTGTTCAGTTAGGTGCTTAAAGGATCATGACGATGAAAGGGTCGCTTTTCTGTTGTTTTTTCATTGAAAGATCCATGCGGCTCCTTTACGATGGTGGGTATCATCCCCAAAAAAGTTTTCCAGCGCGGGTTTTCCGCTACTTAACCGGAGACCCACGGAGGTGTACATGTCCGAAGAGCAACGATCCGGCGGGTGCTGCAGCCAGCCGATCCTATTCGAAAATTTCAACGAAATCATCTACCGACTCGATGAACGGAGCGTAATTACCTATATTTCTCCCAGCCTCGGACACCTGACCGGATACACGCCCGAAGAAGTTCTCGGCCGGCCGTTTACCGACTTTGCCCATCCCGATGACCTGACCGGACGTCTCGAGCAGTTCAAAAAAGTGCTATACGGGGATACCGGCCCATCGGAATACCGGTTTGTCGATAAAGACGGCACGCACATTTGGTTCCGAACCTACGCCCGGCCAATCATCGAAAACGGACGGAGCGTGGGGATACAAGGTGTGCTGACAGACATCACCGAACGCAAAGAGGCGGAGTTCGAAATGGAGCGGATGGTTCATGAGCGCGACATTCTGCTTAACAACATCGACGCGCTTGTATGGTATCTGCTCGACGAAGAAACCCATGGGCTCTTCAACCAGGCCCGTTCTGATTTTTTCGGAATCGAAGAAAAAAACATGGGACGGCGTTCCACGCGGGACATAATGGCCGCAAAGGAGGAGGCTGAAACCTGCATCGCCGGAAATAAGCGGGTCTTTTCTGAAAAGCGACGGATTCACACCGAGGAATGGGTCACCAGCGCCGATGGCGAAAAGCGACTGTTGTCGATCACCAAGACCCCCGTCTTCAATGTAAGCGGGGATGTGGAATACGTGGTTTGCGTGGCCAACGACATCACGAAGCGCTACCGCATTCAGGCGTCTCTCGAGGAGTACCAGCGAAGGGCATCCCAGGCCCAGGCGTTTACCCGGACCGGGGTGTGGGAGTACAACATCCCGGAGCGCACACTCTACTGGTCCAGCGAGTGCGCTGCGATTTTCGGCATGGACGAAAATCTATTCCAAGGGCGCTTCGGCCAGTTCATGGAACTGGTTCACCCCGAGGACCGGGACTATGTTATTCGCATGAGCCGCCTGGCAGGAGAAAAACCCGGCAACGCGCTGCTCGAATATGACCACCGAATCATCAGGCCGGACGGGGAGATGCGCTGGGTGCGCGAGTCGGCAGGCATTGTACGGAACCGAAGCGGCAAGCCCCTGCGGGCGACCGGCTTTGTAATGGACATCACGGAACGCAAGCTGGTTCAAAACGCCTATGACCAGCAGATTGATGAATATGAAATGCTGTTTCAGAGCTCCGCAGCCCCCGCCTTTCTGGTGGAAGTCATCAGCCCGGAATCATTCCGGCTGATCCGGAGCAACCGCGCTTACCAGAGTGCCACCGGGATCCAAGCATACGCATTCCAGAACAAAACACCCGCAGAGCTTTGGGGGGAGGAAGCGGGCGGCCGGTTTACGGCATTTTGCACCCGGTGCGTCCGGGATGCCTCGCCGGTGTCTTTCGAGGATGTCTTTGAGGATGCCGGAGAAAATCGAATTTGGCAGTTCACGCTGAACCCGGTGCCGAACCGGAGCGCCCGGATCTCCCATATCGTCGGTTCCGGAGCGGATATTACGGCATTCCGGAAAAATCGCTAAGTTACGGGGAGCGACGCCTCCTATCCCCGCACTCAAACAGGAATTTCTGAGATGACCCTCTCAAGGCTCCCAAACCCCGCTAATGGCGAGCGTTTTCGTCGGCCGTCTCTGTAAGACCCTACTTGTATGTCCGGGAAATTGCCCGTGTTGATGGTAAGCCTAAAGTGATCTCCCAGATCTACATCGGCTCTCCGGATCGGGTTGCTGAGTCGGCCAGCGGTCAGGAAAGGCTCAGTTTGGCGGGGTGATTAATTGATTTGTCAGAGTGCACATCGGCTACACCCCAGCAGTAATGCGAATTTTGGCCCGGAGCACCATTGGCAGGTTCAAGGTGCAAAAGTCAGCAGGCCCTGAAATACTGAATGCCATGGCAAGTTATGTCGCCACTTCGTTCTGAGAAATCAAGTCCCTCTGCAACAACACTCGCCCTGTTCTTGAAAAAGTCATTTTCATGTAGCTCGACAGGGATTGTTCAACTACTGAATAAGATCTTGGTTCGCATCGTTCTTACGATTTATCATTGTTCGGTAGAAGATGTATCTCTGGTATTATGCTATCTTCACTAAGCCATACTAATTTCAGTTGTTTTCAAAAAGCCTCATCTCATCGTCTCGTAGGTTGAATTCAAGCTTGAACAATCTTACTGTGTCTTGATTGAATTCGTTCTGAGGATAGAATACAGCTAATAGCGGTCTCAGTAAGACTCCCTTCCCATTCAATAACTCTTTGTCAACCACATCAATATAGTTCGCGCTATATGAGAATGGCGAACTAGGGTTGAACCTCTTCCAAATGACGCCCTTCCGTAGATGACACTTATTCTTAATGTCTTCTGAATTGTCAGAATGGTATCCACAGGTAAGGTTTTCGTTACAATCAGACTTGCTGTTCCTTCCAAACCAGCAGGCAAATTACCTTACCTGCTTAAAGCGACAGTACGAGTGATATGGATGCTCATAGTCTTCCCAACGCCTGTGCTATCTACCGATGCTTAATCTTCTACAATCATAAAAAGACTATGCCATGATCTTCCGAAAATTACAATTCATGAAGTAGGCACCATGGCGCAATCCCGAAAAGCCGAAAATGCAAGAAAGGGTCGCATCTGGAAAAAGCATCTCAAGGACTGGCATGCCAGTGGACGAACCCAGGTGGATTACTGCCGGGAGCACAATCTCAGCCGCCACCAGTTCCAGTACTGGAAAAAAGGATGCATCCAACGGAGAGTTGGGCGATTACAGTACTCCGGTTATCCCCCGGAAAAAAACAAACAGAGTGCATCATGCGGCTATGCCCCTTCAATAGTCCGGATTCAACTCCGCCGAGGAACATCATTTTCAATGTGGAAACCGGGGCACAATAAAACTGCCCCGGTTTCATGTTGATCAGCTAAAGATATTATCAACCCACCTGCTGGCTTCATCATCACTGACCTTGCCAAGATACCGCTGGGTGGTGGAAAGATTGGTATGCCGGAGAATCACTTTCCTGACAATTTCGATGGGCACCCCTGCACGGCTCGCATAGGTTGCAGCATCCCGTCTAAGATCATGGGGACTGATTTCGATGCCTATAAGCCGGCCCGTTTTTTTGACAATTTGCCTGGCACCGGTGTAGTCGATGTGAAAAATTCTTATCTCCGGGGCAATGTTTTTGAATCGGATATATTCCCTGAGTGGGCCGGCAACTTTTTTTGGGAATAAAAACGACTTCATTTTGACGGCCGCACTTGGGGCTGACCAGGGAGAACAACTCGGATCAGGATAGATCGTGGATCATCTGTTCTATTGTTACAGCGAGATTCTCCATATGTTTGTCGCAGACAATGAAGATGGCTTCCTCGTTTATA
>SLPT01000068.1 GCA_007131845.1 Desulfobacteraceae bacterium
GGTGCTTGTGGGGTTGGAGGTGGCCACCGGTGCGGTTTCGCTCAAGCCGTAGCCTTCAAAGATCACAGCGCCGGTTTTGGCTTCGAACTGCTTGCAGACTTCCGGAGGCAGCGGTGCACCGCCGGAAAAGCAGCCCATGAGGGAGCTTAAGTCATACTGATCAACGTTGGGATGGTTGGTAAACGCCACGAATATCGTGGGCACCGCCGGCATGATGGTGGCCTTGTATTTCTGTACCGCTTCGAGGACTACGGTAAAAGGCGGATTTCCATCGCGCGGGTTCGGGATGCAAACCATTCTCGATCCGCCTGAGGCCGCGGAAAGCATGCAGACCGTCAGGCCGAAGCTGTGATACCAGGGAAGCACGCCGAGATAGGTATGAAACCCGCCCCTGCGCATTTTTTCCGGTTTGCCCGTACCGTGGTCGAGCCGTCCCCATTCATCCAGAGCGGCGACGTTGGAGGTGAAGTTGGTGTGGCAGAGTGCCGCTCCCTTGGGCCGTCCGGTGGTTCCGCCCGTGTAGATGATCAGTGCAAGGTCTTCCGTGGGATCGATCTGCACGGAAGGCGGTTTGGGCTCCGAGGAGGCCAGCATGTCGTCGAAGCTCACATGGTTGGGGTCGTGGCTCTGGGCTTTGGGGATTTTGCCGAGCAGTGAGCCCAGAAAGCCTTTTACCTTGGGCAGATAGGCCTTGACGTTGCAGTAGACCACGGTTTCCACGTTCGTGTTCTTGATGGCTTCGACCGTGGTGGGGTAGAATTCAGGATGATCCATGCAGAAGACAGCCTTGGCGCCTGCATCCTTGAGTTGGTAATTGAGTTCCGAAGGTGTATACAGGGGGTTGCAGGTAACGCATACACCCCCGGCTTTAAGGATACCGAAAAAAATAGCCGGGTAATGGGGCAGGTTCGGCAGGAAAATGGCGACGCGGTCGCCTTTTTTGATGCCCTTGGTGGCCAGGAAGTTGGCTATCCGGTCCGCCGCGTCCTTTACTTCTGCAAAGGTCCTTGTTCCGTCATTGAAAATTGTGTAAACCTTGTCCGGGTAATCGCGGGCAGCGTCGTCTATGAAAGAATAGATCGGCTTTTCATAGTCGGTTACATCCGCCGCAACACCTTCCGGCCAATGACTGGTGGGCCATTTTGTAGCTGTCATGATTCGGGCTCCTTTTAGATTACGGTTTTTTCCTTGTTCCTGTAAACAGCGTGTAATGGTGTCAATAATCTGTTTTTGTTAACAGATTTCTTTTTATATGTCAAACAAAGTCAAACGAAAAAAACACTGTTTTACATGGACCGCACCGGTTTTTACTACTTCGGTTGATCCTGAGGCTGCGGTTTCGCAGGGTGTTGTCAGTCCGGGCGAGCCTGGACAGTTTGCCGAAATCAATGTCCTGCCATCTGCAATCAATATACGAAACACGCGTGCGACCGTGCTGCTCCGGGGTGCCGGGCATACAACAGTCAATTCATCGTTGTATGATGGACTCGCGGTGAATATCGGGCAGTTTTTCAACGATTGATCGGATTTCAGGGTCATCGTCCAGCCAGTGCCGCAGGCTGCCCAGCAGGGTCGCGGTATAGGGGCTGTCGGAACCGTCGGCCAGGTAGTAATTGACCCATAGACCGTCTTTCCGGAAGGCTGTAAGGCCTGCTTCTTCAAGGATTTTAAGATGTTTGCTCGTGGTGGACTGGGCGATTCCCAGGGCCGCCCGGAGCTCGCATACGCACAGCATCCTGTGCTGCAGAAGCTTCATGATTTTCACCCGGGTGGGATCCGAAAGGGCTTTCATAACCTTGATGAATTGTTTCATGGGTCGGTTCCTCAGGTTTCCGTCAGGCGACTGCATTGTTGTATGCTTCGTCCAGGCGCGCTTCGATATAAACCAGTTCCATGTCGTCGCCTGTTTCGACGTCGAAGCAATAGCCGTCTTCATCAAGCAGCGAGTCGGGAATCAGGTTTCCGACTTCTCCGGGGTCTGTGACTGAATCGCCGTAAAAGCAGACAGAAAGCCACCGGGGTTCGTCATCGATTACGTCGATCAGAACGAACAGGGGGCGTTTTCCGTTTGGATGCGTCGCCCGTAGCGAGTGGGTGATTCCGGGACGCGAATTGAAATCGAATACTACATCGTTTTTATCTTCCAGATAGGATTTCAATCGTAAGAAGGCGGCCTTCGGTCCCCGTTCGTCATTGTCCCAGTTGTCGATGAATTTTTCCAGTGCGGCCAGATTTTCGGGAGATTGTGTCATGAATTCCTCCTTAACAGATGGATGCTTATCATTCAAAGCTGGGGGAAACCGTTCCGTTTTGCCTTCCCGGCACGGGGGGTGGATTTCCGCCGCATCTTCTGATACTTTTCAATGATATTTTTCAGGTGTCGGGATACCCGGACGGGCGTTCTCTTTCCCGAGGGGATGTCACAGAATACCGATTTTTCGAATCTACTCATATCATACGGGCAAAAGTCAAGATTAAAACGTTCAAAGGAGCGGGGATGCTTTTTCGCAGCTGCGTTACACCCGAAGGGGGTTTCAGATACACGGTCCACGAACCGTCCTACAGCGTAATCATCCTTCGGCGAAATGATTATATTGAACCCCTCGGGCACTTCGAGGATGGGGAGCCGCACATGAACCGGGTGAATTTCCCGGAAGGCGATGTTGCGGTCGAGCGTGCATCGACGATTTTCGAGGTGCCCAACATGTTCCCTTTCCGCGGGGCTACGTATATCAACAAAGCCTGGGCGGATGAAAACGCGGTCGACCCCCGGCGGATACGACTGCCCGATCCCGATGAAATGTCGCTGAAAAAGGCCCTGGAACGGGCGGGACTGGAAGGCGACTGCCGGGACGGCTTTGCGGAGCGGTTCTATGAATATCTCCCGGAGCCGGTCGTCATCGCGCTCGCTAAATGCTCCACGGACCCGGACGAGCTGGTTCGGCTCGCAGAGGGTGCCTGTCGGTTTACCCATGATCCGGATACGGGTCGGCCCGTGGGGCTGGCGTATCGCAGGGACGGCTCCGGCCGGGCCCGGCCCATCATTTCCAGCCGGACCCGGTTTGAAACCCTTGCCAATAACCCCGCTCTTCCGGAGGATTACCGGCGGGTCATGGTTTTACGGCCCGGTGTGCAGGGGGAGAGTGAGATCGTGGGGGAATGGAGAAGTCCCGACGGGCGTTCCCATGTTTTTGAATACCTGCGGGCCAACAGTTACATTCCGTGGGGGCATTATGCCGCCAACATGGCTGATGATGCCGTCCGCTACAGCATTGCGGAGTTGACCGAGGCGGATGTTTCGGGGATGCGGCACCTGTACTACCAGCGCACGTATGTCCGCCTGGCCCGGGATTTAGGTATTGCAGGGGAAGGGGACTTTCCCCGAAGGTCGCTCGATGCGGCTGAGCTGGAAAACCTTCGGGCGCAAATTGTTGACGCCCTGTCAAATCCGTCTCCCGGGACGGCTCCGCTTGCCTTTGATCGTACCCTTTGGGGTTGGAATTTCGGGTTCGATTACGCCCCCAGCGGGTACCGTCTTCATGCTTCCCACCAGCAGGTCCACCAGCAGTATGCCATGGTTCCGGCCGGTAAAAGCGTTTTCCCGCCTACAAACCAATCCGGGCAGGCGGAGACTGAATTGTTTCCTTACGCCTGCGGCGACCTGGTGGAATCCTTTGCAGCAGAGTGGTTCGGGCGTACCGGTACTTCCTTTTTCGACAGTCTTGAGCGGGCTGTCCGTTCGAACTGCCGGATGGACGGGGATAACCGGCGGCCCTCCGATCTTGTGGTGCATGAAGACGAAAATGTCATGGTGTTCGTTCCCAAGGCCCAGACATCCCAGTGGGAGCTGAATCTTCTGGTCCTTCGGCCTGTGGGAAATATCGTTGAGGCGGGTTCCGGGATACGTGCCTCCATCGATCGCGGCATCCTGGCGGCCGCTAAGGCGCTGGCCGGCCTTGGGGTGCGGATGGTCAATGTCAGTGAATACTCCGCCAGGATCGGAGGCCCGGACACTGGCCAGCGGCTATTCTACACATTTCTTCCCCGGCTGCCCGAATCGCCGGGAGCGTTTTCCGAAGCCCAGCTTCGCTGGATCAACGGCCACTATCCGGAGGATTTCGCCGCAGCCCTGAGGGCCTCGGTCGGAAGTGCCGATGGGGATCGATAGGTCCGTTGCATAAAGCTCAGTCCTTCCTGTCCTGCTCCGTCCTAAGCTTGACGGCTTTGTAAAAGTCCAATATCTGCGTCTTCGCGCGACGCCTCAGTTTTTCGCATACGCTAAGTACGCTGCATTCTTCTTCAATCGTGCAAGCCTTGATGTTGAACTTTACAAAGCCGTCGGATCGCGACTTTTTTCAAGTGCATGCTATCTTAGGGCCGCTGTTTGGACGCCGCCTGTTTCGTAATCGTTCGATTCGTAAGAAGAGAAGCTTGCTTTGACAATTTTGTGTTATAATTTAACAATTTTGTAAAAATTATATAATTTCTTCGCTTTTTATTTATGCTATAAACTATTTGTTTTAACATATAATTTATGCTTTTCAGTGTGATGGCATGTCCGTTGCAATAATACAAACAGCAAACCGAAAGGAAACGATCATGGTAACCGGACCCATACATAAGACGGAAGGCAATGCGATCGAGACTCCCGCATCGACTCTTCGGGCGAAAAGGAAGGAACTCTTCTCGGATTTCCCGAAGGAGGATCCGGAGGATTTTATCAAGGCCCATGCCGAAGCGCTGGACGATTATTTCCGGGAAAGCTATTCCGCCAGTCGGATCGGGCCTGCCATGGCCATTGATAAAAATCCTTATGCCATCGTCGGGTTGGGCGGCTACGGCAGGGCCGAGCAGTGCATTCACTCCGATGTGGACCTGCTGATCCTTTTTGGAAAAAGGGTGCCGGACGAGGCCGAGGAACTTGTCCGGGAGTATGTATA
>SLPT01000236.1 GCA_007131845.1 Desulfobacteraceae bacterium
GGCCATCCGGTGCCGGAATCGAACTGGTCGGTGGAGGAAAACAGCGGTTCGCCGGAAACGATATCCACGTAGATGCCTTTTGCCTTGTTGTCCCAGTAGGCGTTGTCAAACGGCGGCTCGGTGCCGTTTTCCCGGGTTACCCGGAACTGCATGGGAGAAAGCGTTTTTTGAAGCTGATCATCGGGCGGCCTTGTGAATTCATTGGTTTCATCGCCCCAGTGCGTTTCGATGAATTGCTCCCGCCCGGAGTGATACCGGTAGCTCTTGTAGCGGACCGGATTTTTCACGTGAAAGTCCTGATGATAGTCCTCGGCCGGGTAAAAGGTGGTGTAGGGCCGGATTTCCGTGACGATGGGATCTGAAAAACGCCCCGATGCCCCGAGCGCATCCCTGGAGGCAAGGGCTTCGGTCTTTTGCGCCTCGTCATGGTAAAAAATCACCGACCGGTAATGGTCGCCCCGGTCGGCGAACGATCCGCCGGCGTCCGTGGGATCGATCTGCTGCCAGTAAAGATCCAGAAGCTGCCGGTACGTTGCTTTACCGGGATCGAAAGTGATCTGAACGGCTTCCACGTGGTCGGTCTCTCCCGTGGCCACCGCCTCGTAGCTCGGATCGGCGGTCTTCCCCCCGGCGTACCCGGAGACGATCTTTACCACACCGGGTGTGTTTTCAAACGGGGCCACCATGCACCAGAAGCATCCCCCCGCAAATGTGGCCAGTTCGTATTGTTTGTTCTGCCTTGTCTCGTCCATGGTATGTATCTCCTTGTCTCCGGCGGTAATTCCTCCGGCCGATGCCGGTATCAACCATACAAGCCCGCAGAGCGCGGCCAGCATGCGCAGGGTTTTTTTCATGTCCGTCTCCTTGACGGCTTCGTAAAAAGTCCAATATCTGCGTTACGCGCGATTTCTCAGAATTTCACGTACGCCAAGTACTCTGCATTCTTAGAAATCGCGCAAGCCTTGATCTTGAACTTTTTACAAAGCCGTCGGATCGCGTCTTTTTACGAGTCCATCTCTCCTTGATGCACTTAAAAATCGATAATTAAAGAATAAGGCATCTTTTTTCCCGGTCAATGGCGGCTTCCCGATTTCGGTGTTAAAATGGAAAGAAAATGCCGCCGCCGGGCGGCAAAACGGCGGATGTCACGCCGGGATACAGTTTCGGGGCCATCGCCGCATCCGGCGATATATGGCAGGCTGATTTTGAACGGGAGAAGTCGGGTGCCGGAACGGCCGCGAGTTTGTCCGGACATTCGGGCGCGGTCAGTTATAGCCTGCGTCGAACCCAGGCGCCATGCCGTCTTCCGGATCTTCGGGCGGGGGATAGGCATCCGGCTGCGCGCCCGGGTAGGTGAGTTCATCCGGATCGAATTCGCCGGCATCCGCCCGCAGGGACAGATCGTAGCCCCGCATTTCGCCTTCTTCCCGATAGGCGGGCCGGTGTAGCCGGAGCGCGTTCATGGGGGTTACTACAATGGCCGCATCGTTTTCCACCGGGCAGTAATGCTCGCAGTAGCCGCATCCGGCGCACCTGTCTTCGATCACCCGGGGAACCGGGTAAGGAAGGTCCTCTTTTTCCTCGAATTCCACGGCTTCGTAGGGACATACCTCGTCGCAGACCATGCAGCTTTTTTCATATTCCCACGCGATGCATCGCTGCCGGTAAATGACGGCGGTGCCTGTTTTGGCCCACACCCGCTGTGCCGGGGACATCTTCAGGATTGCACCGGTAGGGCAGACGTTTCCGCAGGCCCGGCAATGGGGATCGCAGTAGTTTCGGGCCGGGGTGACGGCCGGGCTGAACATGCCGGTTACCCCGGCGGCGAACCACGTGGCCTGCAGGGTATTGGTGGGGCATGCGGCCATACATTGTCCGCAGCGAACGCACAGCTGCAAAAACGCCGGATCCGGCAGCGCGCCGGGCGGCCTGATCAGTCGGGGAGCGAGAACGCGGCCTTCCGCATCCGCGGATGGAACGGCCATCAGCCCGGTCATGCCCACGGCCGCGGTTCCGGCTCCCGCGATTCCCGAAACGAGAAATCGGCGTCGTCCCGGCGATACAGGCCCTTCCGGAGCTTCCCGGGGGGGTGGCGTTTCGCCCGACAGGGAAAACCGGATCGCGTTGTTGTGGCAGGATGCCTCGCAGGTTTTGCACGCAATGCACTCTTCATGCCGGCACGCGACCGCATCCGTTTCCGGGATGGCCCCCATGGGGCATTTTTCCGCACATTTTCCGCACTGGTCGCAGGTTTCATCCACCTGCCTGCGGATCAGCGGTCTTTTCGACAACAGCGCCAGAATCCCGCCTGCCGGGCAGATATACCGGCACCAGAAGCGGGGTGAGTATCGCGCGGCTGCGAAAATCGCCGCAAAGAGCAGAAAAACGAAAAAATTGGCGGCAAAGCGTCGCGGCTCGATTTCCAGGAACATCATGCTCCGGATGTCCAGACGGTCGAAAACCGGGTAGAACAGCAGAATGCCCAAGTCGGCCAGCAGCCATACCACGGGGTATATAACCGTTGCGTAAAACCGCGTGATCAGCGACAGGGGGGACGCCCAGAACACGAAGGAAACCCCGGCCGCCGCCGCACCGGCCAGAAAGAACACGATGATCGTTTTGAGTCCGGGCTGAAAAATTTTCGGTGGCGGATTCTTCTGCCTTTTTTTCGGCTTGATCGCCGCGTCGGTGGCGTCGATGGTGGTACCCATGGGGCAGATATAACCGCAGAACGCCCGGCCCATAAACAGCGCGGAAAGCGCCACGATCAGCGCGGGAAGAAACGCCCAGGCAAGCACGCGGCCGGCGATTGCGGCAATGCCGGTCAACGCCGGGTCCATCCGGGAAAACAGATCGGCATTGATCAACCGGTCACCGGTTGCCAGCAGTAAAAGAAAAATGACCAGGCAGACGGCCTGGATCCATCGCCTGAACCCCATTATGCAGAGTGCTTTTTCACCGTAAGGTTTTCGATATCCATCCGTCCGAGCCCCCGTTCATGGGCCAGGCGCACATGTTTTACCTGGTCGGGCGAATACCTTTCTCCATACCACTCAAAAGCGGAAATCGCATACGCATCGGCTGCAACCATGTCCCTCGATGCAATGATGGTGTCGGGGGTCAGGACTTTCCCCGGACCGCCCGGGCCGCCCGAGGAAAGGACGCGGGTCGCGTCGATCACGGTCAGGTCGGCTTTAAGCAGCGATGCCAGATCGGCGATGGCCGAATGCAGATCGAGGCGGTGCATGATCCGCCGGTTGTATATCAACCCCATCATCCCTTTCATGGAAAGACTGACGCCGGCGCCCGCATGGGATTTGGCAACGGGTGCGGCGATGAGCACGTCCGCATTCAGCACTTCCCGCATGACATCGGTCTTCGACAGGGTTTGGGCCCCTTCGATGGCTACCTCGGAGAACCGCCCGGAAGAGCTGACCATGTGAACCATGTCCCTATCCAGGTCCCGGCAGGCGTCCCGGATTCCCGATTGTTCCAGGCACTGATCGGCAGGGGCCAGGGGGTTGTCGAGAACGAGCACCCGCCGGGCGTCGGCTTCCAGGCACAGTGCCGCAATGGTCCGGACAACTTCCGGATGAGTGTTTGCGGCGCGCTCCGGTCCGGATGCAAAGCTCATGTTGGGCTTGATGACAACCCGGTCGCCGCTTTTGACAAAGGCCTTCATGCCCCCCAGCATATCGACGGCTTTTTCCACCGCTCCTTCGGGATCACCCGTTGTCACGGCAATATCGGGTAAAGATTCGGCCAGTGCCCTGTGCGGGAACATCAGGGAAGCCCCGGCGAGCCATGCCGCGGATGTCAGCTGGTATTGCAGAAACTGTCTTCGGTTGATCGGTTTCATGGTTTTTCCTTTTGTTGAAAATCGGTATGTCCCTCTCCGGGCAGCTCTTTTCCCTATGAGGGCATTGAAAATAATATACGGATGGTTTGTCCATTGTGCAACGAAAAAGCAGACGCCCCGCGGAGGCGGACGCACTCGGCAAATTTGCCTCCGGCTCCGCTCAAACATGCAGTATGATGCGCTTCCTGCTTGTCGACGCTCCGCCGGGCGCTATCGCCACGTCCTCCCAATACTGCCGGGGCGGCCCCCACCCCCATGCCGGAATTAACCTTATTGAATGTCTGGAGAGGACAGAGAATACCAGATAGATATCCCGACAAAACCTCGATTTCATTGCTTGACGACTTCGTAAAAGTCCAATATCTGCGTTACGCGCAATTTCTCAGAATTTCACGTATGCCAAGTACGCTGCATTCTTCGAAATTGCGCAAGCCTTGATCTTGAACTTTTACAAAGCCGTCGGATCGCGACTTTTTACGAGTTCATCATTGCTTGCCTTGCGATTGCCTGGTTTTTAGCGGGGGGTTGACATTGGCCGTCGGGAAGTATACTATAGTAAAGTTTAATCGGTGCATCCGGTGCCAGGGTTTTCTCTGACAACCTATTTTCCGATCTTCCGCACCCCGTGCTGGCAACTCCTTTTAGAACGCTTCATGCCGACCCGAAGTCGATTACCGTGTATTTAATGCCCGAACGAAAATTTTTTATGTTACTGCGAGTCTGGCATATACCGGCGATCATCTCTTGTATCGTTTCATCATGGAGATCTGTATTGAATCCGTGAGAACGGCAGGGAGACATTCCATGCATCAGAAGCCCGAAGACGAATCGTCTGCTGTTTCCGGAAGCAGCGGGGCGCTTTCCCCCAGGATCGAAAAACTCAAAAAGTATTTACTGAGAGGCGCGGGACGCCAATGGACCAATGCGTATACGTCCTGGACCACGGGCACGTCCTGGGATGTCGTGTTCAATGAAATTACGTCCTATACCGTATCCGGCAGCCTCGATTTTCTTTCCATCATCCGCAGTTCCTTTCGCCAGGCGGCCCGCACGGTCGA
>SLPT01000277.1 GCA_007131845.1 Desulfobacteraceae bacterium
AGGTCGGGCCTGCGATCCCGGTTGGCTGCGGCATGGGCCAGGTAAGGCACGTTGGCCGGGCTGTGACCGAGGATCCTGGCGGCGACCATGTCGGCTGACAGGATGTCGGCGGAGGCCACCAGGAGGTTTTTCCGGTGCATCTTGCCGTCGAAGGCGGGCCCCCGTTCCACGGTGTATATGCCGTCGATGACGGTGAGCATGGGCGGCATTTTATCGGCCAGGCGGGCAATATGGTAGTGCAGGTCCTTTTGCGGGTCCGCGCTGTGGCATTTTTTGCGCGAAGGGATATCAATGCATCCCTTGAGATTTTTGATGCCCATGCTCACGATGGTCTGGTTGTGGGTTTTCATGGGCGGGATGTCCACCACGAAATCGCTGTGGAGGATGTCCGTGTTGAATTTCAACGTAACCCCGCCGCCCAGGTCCACCTTTTCAAAGGGCCGGTCCATGACGTTTACGGTTTTTACGCCGTATTTTTCCCCCAGCCGGTTGTACCCCAGGGTTTCAAAGGCATGGGCAGGGGTCAGCTTGTCCTTCGGGTCCGCCACGATGCCTTCCCCGATGGTGATATCGTCGATGCCGCGCTCCCTTAACAGAACGATGACGTCTTCGATCACCCGGGAGGTGGTGATGACGCCCCACTTGGGAAATTCGCAGTGCCGGGTCCAGAAAACGATGTTGGGCTTGATGAATACCTTGGCCCCTTCCGGCAGGTGATCCAGGCCGCCGCAGGCCTCGACGGCTTTTCGGACGGATTCGAAGGGCTTTTCGTACTTGATCACGGATACTCGGTGCTTCTTCATGATTGGCGTTCCTTTTGCTGAATGTGCCTTGCAACGGTTCAAAGTAGCAAATTATCATAGCATCCGGAGAAAAAATGACAACCCTGAAAGATGTTTCCCGGCAGACCGGGCGGGAAGCGAAAAGATTGTTGATTTTGAGGCCGATTTATGCCCTTATATTCCAAACAAAGCGTTTGGCCGGGCCTCTGCCGCGGCCTGGCATAACAAACACCGTTTGGCGGTTGCTAAAGCCCTGACGGCTTCGTAAAAGTCCAATGCCTGCGTCTGCGTGCAATTTCCCGGCATTTTACGTACACTAAGTGCTCTGCATTCTTTGGAATCCGGCAATCCTTGATCTTGGACTTTTTACAAAGCCGTCGGATCGCGACTTTTTACGAGATCATCAACTTTGGGTCCGGATTTTTTACAAAGCCGTCAAAATGAAGAGGCGGGCAATTGTTTCTGATACCCATCACCGGAAAAATCAGCCGACACAATCTCCCGGTCATCACCATCACTCTCATTGCCCTCAACGCGGCGGTGTTTTTCCTGTTCCAGACCGGCGATAGCCGTCGGTACATGGAGGCTGCGGAACTGTATTTCGAATCAGACCTTGCTGAGCTGGAAATGCCCCTGTACGTGGAGCTCAGGCAGCCGGCATACGTTTTGGAAGAAGCGGAAGACGCCCCGCAAAACCCCGCAGAGATGGAACAGGCGATCAGATACCGCTTGTACGGGGACATGGTGATAGACACGGCGTTTAAAACTAAACTTCACGCCGGCATGCTGATCACACCCCGGGATCCGCAATACGAAGCGTGGCGATACCAGCGCGAGGACTATGAAGCCGCCCTGTCCCGGGTTGTGTGGTTGAATCACGGGTTCACGCCGGCCTCGCCCCGCCCTTCAACCGTTTTTTCTTATATGTTCCTGCACGGCGGTTTCATGCATCTGCTGGGAAACATGGTTTTTCTCTGGTTTCTGGGGTGCTTTCTGGAGATGGGGTTCGGCAGGGTGCTGACAGGCGCTCTCTATGTCATCGGCGGGCTCGCCGCTGTATTTCTGTTCTGGCTTTTTCACATGGACAGCGGTATTCCCCTGGTGGGCGCTTCCGGCTCCATTGCCGGCTTGATGGGGGCCTTTGCAATACTCTACGGAATGTCGCGAGTAAAGGTGTTTTACTCGCTGGGGGTGTATTTCGATTATGTCCGTTTTCCGGCGCTGGTGCTCTTCCCGTTGTGGATCGGAAACGAATTCTTGCAGCTTTTTTTTCTCGGCCAGCAAAACGTTGCCTATGAAGCGCATATCGGCGGCCTGCTCGGCGGCGGCGTCATCGGCCTCGGATGCCGGTATCTGATCGGGATGCAAAGCGCCTTTTCCCCTGGTGAAGAAGAGGAAAAAGACAAAGCTGCGCCGATTATCGAGGATGCATTGGAGCGAATCGGACACATGGATTTCGACGGTGCCCGCCGCAGCCTCCATGAGGTCCTTGCCATGGATCCGGGCCGCCGCGAGGCGTTGATGCATCTGTTCCATCTGGAAAAGACAAACCCGGAGTCGGATGCCTTTCACCGGGCGGCCGGGCATCTGCTGCACCGCCTTTCCGGCAATCCGGCGGATCATGCCGACGCTTGGTCCGTTTATTGCCAATACCGGGCGCTTGCCAAACCACCCCGGCTTTCCCCGGAATTGTATCTCCGGCTTGGCAAGGTGTTTTGCGGCATGGGGCACGTGGAAGCGGCGGAAATGATTGTCGGCGGACTGCTTAAAAAACGGCCGGACCTGGCAGGGCTTCCCGCCCAGTTGATGCGGATTGCCAATGCCTGGGGCCGGAAGGATCGCGGGGAGAAAAAGCGGCAATGCCTGCTGATGCTGAAAAAGCGGTATCCCGAAACGCCCGAGGCCGCCCTTGCGGAAAAAGTGCTCGCATCCGAAGATGCCTGATGTTTGATGTATTGTTTTTCAGGAGACCCTTACCTGCTTTATGTAGTATTCGGCCTGGGCGGCAAAATCATGATCGGGAAACCGTTTCAGCAGGACATTGAGGATTCGCGTCGCTTTTTCCGGGTTTTCCAGATTCTCTCCGTATATGCGGGCGCACAGGAACAGGGCTTTGGGTACCAGCGGATCCGTCGGATGACTTTTGACGAGACGATTGAGCGCACCGATGGCCTTGCGGCTGTTTCCCTGCTCATTGAGCCATGTCCCCATCCTCAATAAGACGGTCGGATCGGTATCCGCCTCCGGATTGCCGGCAACGGCGTCGAGGTAGACCTTGCAGGCTTTTTCCTTTTGCCCCGCAAGGACGAGCTGCTCCAGGAGCACCGGGGCATGGTGACGCATTTCTTCTTTTTCCTTTTGGATTGCGAGCAGCTCATAATACATGTCGTTTTGCTGCAATCCGTCAAGTCCCCTTTGCGCCTTGGCCCGCCGCAGAACCCCGAGGGCTTCGTCATGGCGGCCTTCTTTCATGTGAAACGCCACTTCCCTGGCCACCGGGTCCCCGGAGTCCTCTTTTTCCCCTGAGTCCCGGGCGGATGCCTCGTCGTAACGGAAATCCTCGTAATCGACCGAGTAGCCGATCTGCTGGTGATACTGGAGTATGACATAGCCCATGAGATGGTAGGAAAGAAGGGTATAGTAGTTGGATCCCAGACTGGCGATAAACGACGCGAACCCTGCGGGCAGTATGGCGAACAGGTAATGTGCAAGAACCGCCGGTGCCGAACCCAGCAGGATGAGAAAGAGATACATCAGAAAATACCCCCAGCCGATCCGCAGGGCCAGGCTGATGAATAGTACGGGATTCACTGCGTGGGTCAACCGTCCGGTGGTGACCAGAAGGATGATCATTGCCGGCAGAAACAGGACAGCGACAATGACGTACAGGATTGCAGGGAAAAACCCCAGATTGGCCGCGATCAGGACTAAACCCATGCCGAGGAGGAAAAACAGGATCAGTTGTTTGAAAACCTGGAAGAAATCTTCCGATATGGTTTTTTCGTCAATGGGCGGCGACCTGAGATCGCCTCTGGCAGTGGCCTGCAGGGACGCGTAGGCGTATTTTAACAAGACGCCCCACAACAGCATCCGGATCAGTGATTGAATGAGCCCGGGCCCGCTGAAGATGGCAGATGCGAAAGCCACCAGAGCGATCAGGCAGACGGCATTCAGTGAAAACGGGTATGCAAAAAGTTTTGGAATGCGGTTCCAGAAGGGCTGGATTATGTTTTCGGCGCCGATCCATTCGGCCTCCTGCATGCAGCGGGGGCACAGGTGGAGTGAGCCGCTGCCCTTATGAGGCGCTTTTTGCCGCCTCACAATGCATTCCGGGCAGAATGCACTGCTGCATTTGGGGCATAACCAGTGAGCCGGTATGGTGGGATGGTGGATGCAGTATTGAGTCATATGGGCGACTCCTTCGCGCTTTGAATGCCGTTTGGTATACGCCGGCGGTGATTCGATCCGGTCGGTAAGATGCGAAATGCGACTCTATTGATTGCTGGTAAGGTTGAAATTATGGCATATCATGCGAATGAAGTAAAGTAGTAGCTAAGCGAAAACCGTCATTTTCTCTGATTTCTGCGTCCAGCTCAAATTTTAATCCTCAAAATACGCAAAATATTCCTGCAGTTTATATTTTCGCTGTCCTTGACCTTGACGCAAAATCCCGGCTATCGTTGCGGCTGCAAAGTATTATGTACTCGTAAGAAGTCTCGATCTGACAACTTTGTAAAAAGCGGTCATCCCGTTACCGGAAACATTTCGGGGGAGGGCGGGGTGTATTTTCAGGCACGGAAAAAGCCCTGTTGCTCCCGAAGTGGTTTGCTGGTATGAAATTTCTGGAAGAATCACACCGACAGAGACCGGTCAAAGTGAAAAGGAGTATGTCATGGAAGAAATATATGCCAATGCACGAAAATTGATGGAAGGATACTGCCGGGTCTGCCCGGCGTGCGACGGCCGGGCCTGTGCCGGAGAAGTCCCCGGGATGGGCGGCCTGCACACCGGATCGGCTTTCCGGGACAATGTCCGCGCATTGTCCGGGATCGGTCTGAACATGCGATGCCTTCACGGGGATCAAGACCCTGACCTTTCCGTATCCCTGCTGGGTCACGATCTGTCCGTGCCG
>SLPT01000006.1 GCA_007131845.1 Desulfobacteraceae bacterium
AAACGATCCGCTGCTATGATGCAATGGATGATTTTGAAGTGGCGAAGCTGCTGGACAAGGCCGACGCGGCTCAAAGAACCTGGATGAAGCGGTCGATTGACGAGCGGGCGGAAACATTGCGGCAGGCGGCAAGTATTTTAACCGGCCGTGCGGACCGCTTAAGCCGCCTGATGGCCGAAGAAATGGGCAAACCCGTGTCCCAAGGTCGTGCTGAGGCGGAAAAATGCGCATGGGTCTGCAACTATTATGCTGACAATGCGCCGGCGTTTCTTAAAGACGAACCGGTTGAAACCGAGGCCCTGAAAAGTTACATTCATTATGCACCGTTGGGGCTCGTATTTGCGGTAATGCCGTGGAACTTTCCCTTCTGGCAGGTATTCCGGTTTGCCGCGGGCGCGCTTATGGCCGGAAACGGGATCGCGTTGAAGCATGCCGAAAACGTCACCGGTTGTTCCCTGGCCATTGAACAGATTTTCAAAGAGGCCGGTTTTCCCGAAAACCTGTTTTGCTCACTGCGGATCACCAGAGACAGCGCCGGCGCGGTTATCGGGCATCCGGCAATCAGGGCCGTAACACTGACCGGCAGTGTCGAGGCCGGGCGGACGGTGGCGTCGATGGCAGGCCGGGAGATGAAAAAAACGGTCATGGAACTGGGCGGAAGCGACCCGTATATTATACTGCCGGATGCCGATATGGATAACGCCGTGGCCAAATGCGTCGCCTCGAGACTGTTGAACAGCGGCCAGACCTGCATCTCGGCCAAACGTTTCATTGTGCACAAACGGGTATATGAGGATTTTACCGACAGATTTGTCCAGGCCATGAAATTAAAAACAATGGGGCATCCGCTGGATGATCCGGATATCGGGCCGCAGGCGCGCGGAGACCTTCGGGATGCCCTGCACCGGCAGGTTGTTGACAGCATCGGGCAGGGGGCCAGGCTGTTGCTTGGCGGGAAAATTCCCCCAGGAGATGGCTTTTTTTATCCGCCAACCGTTCTTTCGGACGTGACCCGCGACATGCCGGTATTCAGGGAAGAAACATTCGGCCCGGTAGCCGCGGTTATCAAGGCGGACAGCGAAGCCGATGCCGTCGAAATCGCCAACGACTCCGTCTATGGGCTGGGCGCGGCCATATTCACGGACGATATTGAAAAGGGGGAACGGATCGCCCGCGAAGACCTTCAGGCCGGAAGCTGCTTTGTCAATGACTTCGTCAAATCCGATCCCCGCCTTCCCTTCGGGGGCATCAGGCTCTCCGGCTACGGCCGGGAACTTTCCGTCCATGGCGCGCGCGAATTTACAAACATCAAAACGGTATATTCGACAACCCCCCCTTCTTCCTGATAGAATGCGGGACATTCTTCAGAGATTGCGGGCAGGCTGATATCGGACTTTTACAAAGCCGTCAGGCAAGAAACCATAACAGAAGATAAAGGAGGGTCAATATGGGATTTGCACTGTCTGAAATGCAGCTCAAGAGTCCTGCGTTTGAAAACCGCGGCGTGATTCCGCAGAAATTCACCGGCTACGGCGAGGATCTGTCGCCGCCGATGGAATGGACAAACATACCGGACGGAACGAAGTCGTTCGCCCTCATCTGCCACGACCCGGACGCCCCCCTGGTGCTGCCCGGCACGTACGGGTTTGTCCACTGGGTGCTGTATAATATTCCCGCCTCCGTCACGAGCCTGCCGGAAAATGTCGGAGAGTATACAACGGGAATGACCGATTTCGGGAAAACCGGATACGGCGGACCCAAGCCGCCGGCAGGACACGGCGTTCACCATTACTTCTGGTGGCTGCTGGCGCTGGACAAGGAATTGAACCTGGAACCGGGCCTTACCATGTGGCAGCTGCTCGAAAAGATCGAGCCGCATGTCATCGGAATGAACCGGCTGGTGGGAATTTGCGAAAAGTAACCCGCCGCTTCGTGATGAACCAGGCGATGGGAACATACCGGAATCTAAACTGAGCGGAAGATGCTCCCGGGAGCATTGTTATCCCGGAAGCATCTTCCCGGGGTCGGAAAAACCTGTTACCAACTGCAGAAAGTCGTCATATACGCATTGACACGATTCGTTAAAAAATAGTATTATTTGAAGTTATGAACTGTTTCTCCACACTTCCCTGTGATCACCCCGGCGCACGCCCGCTCATTCGCGCATCCGTTCCCAACGGATGGACGGCTGTAAGCAGCGCTCAACCGGTCCGGATCACGCCGCCCTGAAGGAGTTGCCTTCTCCCGCTTGAAAACTGCAGGACGCTGCCTCGCACCGCCTTTACAATCCCGTTGGAATTTTATTTTGAAAGTGTATGCTCTATGCCGCCGGCAAAGGGATACCTCCAGCAAAACCGTATAGAAAGACCCGGAAATGAACAACACTGCAACCATAAAAATGCCGGCCGGCAAACAACACCTCAGGGAAATCGAACGCCGCCGTACCTTCGGGATCATCAGCCATCCGGACGCCGGCAAAACGACCCTCACCGAAAAAATGCTGCTTTTCGGCGGCGCAATCCAGATGGCGGGCTCGGTCAAGGCCCGTAAGGCCACCCGCCACGCCACCAGCGACTGGATGGCGATCGAGCAGGAGCGGGGTATCTCCGTGACCAGCTCGGTCATGAATTTCAATTACCGGGAATGCGAAATCAACCTGCTGGACACGCCCGGCCACCAGGATTTTTCCGAAGATACCTACCGGGTTCTGACGGCGGTGGACAGCGCGGTCATGGTGATCGACAGCGTCAAGGGGGTCGAGACCCAGACCCGCAAGCTCATGGAAGTCTGCCGGATGCGAAATACACCGATCCTGACGTTTATCAACAAGCTCGACCGGGAGGGAATGACGCCTCTGGACATTTTGGGCGACATCGAAGAAAGCCTGCAGATCGAGTGCGCGCCGTTGTCCTGGCCGATCGGCATGGGCAAGCGCTTCAGGGGTACCTATAACCTCTACCGGAAGGAATTGAATCTCTTCAAACCTGGCCAGGAGCGCATGCCCCGGGATTCGGTTACCATCGGCGATTTATCCGATCCCCAGGTCGATGCGCTTCTCGGAAGCCAGGCCGATGAGCTCCGTGAGGATGTGGCCCTCCTGGAAGGCGCGGCAAACCCTTTCAGCATGGAAGATTTTCGGAAAGGCAGCCAAACCCCGGTGTTTTTCGGCAGCGCCATCAACAACTTCGGGGTCCGTGAACTGCTCGACACGTTTGTTGAAATCGCCCCCGCGCCGCTGCCAAGGCAGACCACCACCCGGGAGGTCTTTCCCGAAGAAGACGCTTTTTCCGGATTCATTTTCAAGGTCCAGGCCAACATGGACCCGGCGCACCGGGACCGCATCGCTTTCTTACGCATCTGCTCCGGAAAATTCCAACGGGGGATGCGAATCCGGCATCACAGAATCGGCAAGGATATTGTCGTGGCAAATCCCATTATTTTCATGGCCCAGGACAGGGCTTTTGTGGAAGAAGCCTGGCCCGGCGATATTATCGGCATCCACAATCACGGTACCATACGGATCGGAGACACCTTTTCTGAAAAAGAGCCACTGGTCTTCACCGGCATTCCCAATTTCGCGCCCGAGCATTTCAGACGGGTGCGATTGAAATCCCCCCTCAAGGCCAAGCAACTCCAGAAAGGCGTCGGGCAGTTGGTCGAGGAAGGGGCCGTGCAGGTGTTCCGGCCGGTATCGGGAAGCGAGTTGATTTTAGGCGCCGTGGGCGTTCTTCAGTTCGACGTCGTCATGGCAAGGCTCAAAGCCGAATATGGCGTTGATGCCGTCTACGAACCGGTGGAGTATGCCACCGCCCGGTGGGTAAGCTGCGATGACAAAAAGCGGATGGCTGCTTTTGAAAAGGCGAACCACCGAAAGCTGGCCTATGATGGGGAAGAAAATCTGACCTATCTCGCAGACAGCCAATGGCGCCTTAATTACACAATGGAGCAATGGCCGGAAATCCGTTTCATGAAAACCAGAGATCTTCAATAAATAACAACGCGCAGTCCGGAGGAAATAAACCGGGATCGGCTGTAATGAAGCCGCACTGCAGGAAATAGTGGATCGATGCCTGGTGGCGGGCTAAATTGAGACAAAAAGATCAGCAGACGAAATAACCCATATCGTCTGGCAGAATGAAATAACTTGCTGCCCCGGATTTCCTGCAACACGGGCGTGATATATCTGTTATTGAATATGAAAACGCACACGACGATTTTCAGCAGGTCGGCCGTCCGTAATCTCTCCTATAGCGTCAACCGCCATGCGGCTGGGATCAATACCGGCTTCTATAAGATAGCCCTTAACCCTGTGTCCCCTTCTATCGGCCAGCCATTCGTTATAATCCGGCGGGCCGCTTTCGTCGGTGGAAGCCTCAATGACAACCGAAGCATCCGGATTTGCTTTCAGCCATTCAGCTTTTTCATCCAATACCCTGATTGCTTTATGAGACAAGTATGAACTGTCAAAATTGAAATAGACGGCCTTTTTTTCAAACTGCCTTCTTGAAGGCATTTCAACCGCAGTTATCGCTTCGGCACGGGCAATTGCCTCCTTGGCCTCTTTCAGCAATATGTCAAAATCCTCGGGGATCTTGGCATCGACCTGCGTCGATTCCTTAGCCATGCGTTTTGCCTCTTCGGCTGCTTGCATGGCCGACCGGGCCTCGGATTCCGCGGCAGCAGCCCTTTTCATGGCCGCATCCGATTTGCTTTCAGCCGTTTCCGCCTTGGTAAGCGATTCCTCGGTTAACGAGCGAACCTCCCTGAGCTGCACGATAGAAGCGCAGCCATTTAAAATAGGCGCGCTAAGAAAAAAGAGAATAAAAAACAAGAAAGCCAGATTTCTTTTTACCA
The DNA here is from genome assembly GCA_007131845.1 of Desulfobacteraceae bacterium. Classification (GTDB taxonomy): domain Bacteria; phylum Desulfobacterota; class Desulfobacteria; order Desulfobacterales; family Desulfosalsimonadaceae; genus B1SED10-16. The sequence continues at coordinate 4,855 of SLPT01000006.1, forward strand.
TTAGTACTCTCCTTACAAACAAAAACGGATGATGGCGCAATAGTCGGGATCATGCA